>JANOKV010000215.1:0-2006 GCA_031419415.1 Hyphomicrobiales bacterium
TTGACATGCGGTCGCGGCTCGACTAGTCCATGCCGCAGGCCCAGATGGCGGAATTGGTAGACGCACTAGTTTCAGGTACTAGCGCTCACAAGGCGTGGAGGTTCGAGTCCTCTTCTGGGCACCATCGATCGAAAAAATGTCTGACAGCCAGAGTGTCACGATCGCTGGCACGGCTGCGACGTGGGTGTGACAGAGCCGTCCTAGATCAGGTGGGCGGCGGCAGGGGTATTGCCAACTCTCATCTGCATTGCGCAGGCCGTCGCACTCTTGACAGGCGGAGAGCGGATTGGCCGCGTGGACTTGCCATCGGGCGTCTGGCGGTCGCGATCGGCCACGGCGCCCGTATTACTCCCACCGATAATTGAAGCTCACCGATACGCGCTCGCGGCGCGCCGTGTTGACGGGGACTTCGTGGCGCAGCCAGCTTTCCCATAACAGCAGTGTGCCCGTCGTGGGTTCGACCGCCACGAATTGGCGATTGCTGCGGCTGGCGGCCTCGACGCGTGGAGGTGCTGCCATCAATTGGGGCAGGCGGGGGTCCTCGAAGCGGATGGCGCTGGCTCCGCTCGGAATGTCCACATAGTACGTGCCACTGATGACGGAGTGGGGGTGAATGTGCGCGGTGTGATGGCCGCCCGGCTCCAGCACGTTGATCCAGATGCTGTCGAGGCGCAGGTGGCGGTCCCCGAGGTCGAGCTCGAGGGCCTGCGCGAAGCGGCCCACATGGGTATCGATCCGTTTGATAAGCGTCGCGAACAACGATGCGCGCACGGGAAGGTCGGTCAGCGAGGCATAGGACGTGTAGCCCGGATACGCGTTTTTTCGGCTCCACGCCTGCCCTGCCCGATCCTCGGCGGCGATCCCAAGGCACGTTTCGAGCAAGCCCGCGAGCGCCTGCCCCGTGATCTGAGCCCGGTAGACCTGAGTGACGAACAGACTTTCGATTTGGGGCATGGGGGTGGCTTTGGTTTTTGCCGATCTTGGGGCGCGAAACGCGCGACGCATAGCCGGGATCGTCGCCCCTGTCAGGTGGAACCGTGCACTCACCCGACCGGATCTGGCGCATACGTCGCCACTTCGACCAAATTGCCGTCGGGGTCTTCGCAATAAATGGACGTCATGAGGCCGAGCGCGCCGGTGCGTGGTCCGGGTCCGGCGACGATGGGAATGCCGGCGCGTTGCAGACGCTCGATGACGGGTTTGAGGCTGCCTTGCGTGATGAAACACAGATCGAGTGAGCCCGGCGCGTCGACCTTGCAGGTCCACCAGCTCGCGTCACCCGTTTGGCGCAGGTTGAATTTGTGGGGGCCGAATTTGAGCGCGGTGCGCACGCCTGGGCCAGCGGGGCTGGTGTAAGTTTCGCGCGCCAAGCCCAACGCCCGCTCGTACCACGCGGCCGTCGTTTCGACGTCTCCACAATTAACGACGATATGGTCGATACTGGCGATCATGGCTCGTGTCCTCCTCGCGCGCTCTGCCGTGCCTCGATCGTAGCTGGAAATTTGTTTTTCAGCATGCGCGGTGACGTTGTCGAGCGACGACCAGCGACGTAGCATGCGGAAGACTGTTGGACGTCATGAGCAATCAGGGAGGCGCCTATGTACGCCATATTCGTGACCATCAAGATCAAGGCGGGCTTTGCGGAGCAATTCAAGGCGGCGAGTGTGGGCGATGCGCAGGGCTCGGTGCGCGACGAACCGGGGTGCCTGCGCTTCGACATGCATCAGAGCACGACCGACCCCAACACGTTCTACTTGTACGAAGTCTATGAGAACCAGGATGCCCACATGGTCGCCCATCGTGCAGCGCCCCACTACATCAAATGGCGCGAGACGGTGCAGGGTTGGTTCGATGGCGACCCGCAGCGCGTCGCCATGACCTCGGTGTTCCCCTCCGATGCGGGATGGCGCCAGCAGAAGCCGCATCTCGTGAAGTGGTGACATTGCGGGTCGAAACGCGATCCCCGGCTGGCCACGCCGGCGCAACAGAACATCGCCTGTGCCTTC
>JANOKV010000216.1:0-3868 GCA_031419415.1 Hyphomicrobiales bacterium
GGCCTTCAACATCGTTCAGGATCGCATCGCCCGATCGCGACTGGCGGGCGATCCACCCGATGTCATCATCAATCCCCGACTGGCCGGCGTCGGGCTGTTCGATTTCCACCGCGCCGACGAACTCATTCAACTGGGGGTTGCGGCAGCGCAGCGGCAAATTCCCGAATTGCGCCGAGAACTCGCAGGCCTCAATGCCCGCGAGCCGGCACGTTACGAAGTGGCCTGAACCGCGGGCCATCGTCGATAGCGCGGACGGTTTAGCCCGCCGTAATGTAGTCGCGCATCGCCATCGCTTCCATCTGCACCTCGGCGATATGATGTTTGACCACATCGCCGATCGACACGATGCCGATCAGCCGACCGTTTTCGACGACCGGCAGATGGCGAATACGGTGTTGCGTCATCATGCCGGCGAGCCAATCGATGGTGTCGGTTTCGCGGCACGTCATGACATCCTGGGTCATGACATCGGCCACTGTTCGCGACAGCGCTGCGACGCCCTCCGCCCCCAAGACAGCGACGATATCGCGTTCCGAGATAATGCCAATCACATCCCGCTGAGCGCCGAGCACGACAACGGCGCCGATGCGCTTGTCAGCGAGCTTGTGGACCACCTCCATCAGCGTGGCGTCCTGGGCTACGGTCACGACCGCGCGCCCCTTCTGTTCGAGGATTGTCGCAACATGCATGGCCATACCCTCCTGTTGACGGGTAGAATGACCGATCAAGCCCCTCGATGCATTGAACCGGGACAACACCTGCACCCGAGGTTCACGCCATGATCGCCTTTCCGCCCTTTGCGGCGTCGGCAGATGATTCCCGAGGCACAATCGACCGGGAATTGATCGATCATCAGTCAGATGCGCACCGAGCACAAGCGGTAGGGTGTGCACTGCAATACGTCCTCGGACGTGGGTGGCACGATCAATGCGACAGCGGGCGCTCTGATCTGTCCGGCCCCTCGGGACCCGAATTGGGGAATGGGTCGAATAGGGCGAAGGCGAAAAGACCGAACATGAAGCCGCCCAGATGTGCCTCCCAGGCGATTCCACCTCCCGACGACGTGATGTAGGGTGCCGCGATCGCCGTTGCGAAGTTGAGCACCACCCAGATGCCGAGCAGCATGCGGATGCGACGATCGGCGAAGGTCTGGCGCAGCGTCATGCGAGGCACGAGGCCCGGCGCGTCACGAAAGGCATGCAGACCCCCCAGGTCCATGGCCGTGAAAAAGAACCGGCAGGCGCCGCCCATGAGCCCTGACACCGCGCCGGATGCGCCGGCCATCGGCACCGCGTCATCCCAATGCAGCAGCAGGAACAGGCACGCACCGGCAATGCCGCTAGTGAGCCCCAAAAGGGCGAAGCGCACCATTCCGACGCGCGCCGCCACCGCACCCCCGAAGGCGAGCAGCCAGGCGCAGTTGAGACCCACATGGGCCCAGTCGGCGTGAATGAATTGATGGGTCACGAATGACCAGACGGCCGCACCCGGCGGGTCGCCGGCGAACAGGGGACCAGCTTCGCTCAAACGGGCGGGAATGAATGCCAGAACCAGCTTCCACCACTCGCGCTGGCTGTCGGCCAACAGATCGAGCCCGGCATGAATGGCGATCAGAAGAGCGAGCGTCCACACGATCCCTGCCGGTGCATTGAGCATCGGTTCGGATCGACTGCCAGGCTGTCGGTCAGAGGTCATCTTAACCTTCTATTTCAGATTGTCTTCGCGGCGCGCGCGCCCGGGCCTGCCTTTGGCACGGATACTGCGATCGAGGGAGGACCAGGTCACATGAGCCCATCCCATTGGGCTCAGTCGGTCGGCCGAACGCACCTTCATAGCACGAAGAACGCGCTCGACGCCGATCCTGACAAGACAACGCCAAGGAGCCGTGATGAAAAGCCCGACCAGCAAAATGCTCTTCCGCTACTGGAACGAGCTGCGCGGTGCGCGATCGGCTCCGACGCGCCTCGACGTGGATCCCGCCCATTTCATCGATATTCTCTCAGAAACGTTCATTCTGGAAACCGGCCTTTCCGGCGCATACACCTTCCGGTTGGCTGGAACGCGCATCTGCGAGCAGTTGGGCTTCGAGCTGCGCGGCCTCGACTTCGCCGAGCTGGCAGGACCAGCCCAAGCGAAGGTCCTGGAAGACGACATGGCCGCAATCTCCGCGCATGGCCAGTGCGGTGTGTTCGAAATTGAAACACAAGCGCCCGACAGTCGGACCGTCTCATTCGAAGCGATCGTTCTGCCGCTGGTTCATACGCAAGGCACGATCAATCGATATCTGGGCGCCATGAGCGTCGTCGGCAACAAGCGCCCGCACTGGCTGGGAACCGTACCACTCACGCCCCGCGCCCTCGTGCGCAACGAGTTGTTCTGGCCCGATGGTCCGCCACAGGCCGCCGATGAGAAAATCGAGCATCAAGCCCCCTTCCACGAGAGAAATTCACAAGTTCGCATCGTGCACCACGACCGGCGACATTTCCGGGTCTTCGAGGGGGGACGCTCGAGTGAGATGGCCGTGGGCCTCCGGGCGCCCGGCGTGGTGAAATAAACAGGGTGTCTCCAAAACGACCCCTGACTTAGCAGTTCATTAAGGGCAAACCGCGATAGTTGCTGGAGTGGCCCCGGTCGACCCGAAGCTTCGGGGGAGACTGCGCCGATCGGAGCACCCGAGGTTCAATCCCGACATGCCCCTTCTCAATTCCCTGTCTGGTCATCCCGCGAGTGTCCTCGCCAGCCGGGTCACCCCCGATCGCCGCCGCCACAAGCGTGTCGCCGTCGCCCTGCTCGGGCGGTTCATGCTGGCCAACAAGCAGGAATATCCCTGCAAACTCGTCGACGTTTCGGTTGGTGGCGCGGCCATGATGTCACCCGTCGACGTCGCGGAAGGCGAGCGGATCGTCGCCTACTTCGATCAAATCGGCGGCCTCGAAGGAACAGTGACGCGGGTGTTCGAAGGCGGCTTTGCGATGGCCCTGATCGCGACCCAGCACAAGCGCGAAAAACTCGCCGCTCAATTGATGCTGATCATCAATACGGATGGCAACGCTGCGGTCGGCGATCGCCGCCACCAGCGGATCATCCCCCGGGAACCCAAATCCAACCTCCAGCTCGCCGACGGCACGATTGCGGCCTGCGAAGTTCTGGACGTGTCGATTTCCGGAGCTTCGATTGCGACGCCAATGCGGCCAGTAATGGGCGACGAGGTCGTTCTGGGCAAGCTGCGGGGTCGAGTGGTGCGCCACCACGAGCGCGGGTTTGCGATCGAATTCATGGACATCCAGAACCCAACGGCCCTGCGCCGTTACTTCGGATGACCTGTCGCGGCCAGTGCAAGGCCAATCACGAAAATGAAGCAATTCACGACGAGTATCGGAATGGATTGCTGCCGAAATAAGAGTTCGTTCTCAGGGAGCCGAAAGGCGTTTCAGTTCGTTGTGTCGAAGAGTTGAGGGGGTTTGTCCGTGTCGTACCAGTATCGTGTCGCCTGTGTTCTCCTCGCGCTGTGGCCGGCGGTGGCCAGCGCCAATTCCGAAAACGCGAAATCCTTTGCAGGGCAGGACCGCGCATCGCCATTCATGCGCATCTATGGCGCGACGCTGCCGCCTTACGGCTATGTCCGGTTCTGCGAGACATTCCGGCGCGAGTGCGCACGCGGCG
This sequence comes from Hyphomicrobiales bacterium, assembly GCA_031419415.1. Taxonomy (GTDB): domain Bacteria; phylum Pseudomonadota; class Alphaproteobacteria; order Rhizobiales; family Hyphomicrobiaceae. The sequence goes on from JANOKV010000216.1 coordinate 3,664, forward strand.
CCTTCGAGGAAGTGCGCTTCAATGCCGATGCCGACCGGATGGCCGAACTCGACCGGATCAATCGCCACGTGAACCGGACGATCGAGCCGGCAACCGATATGGAAATCTACGGCGAGACCGAGGTCTGGACGCTGCCGACCTCGCGCGGTGATTGCGAGGATTATGCGCTGCTGAAGCGGCATCTGCTCAGGGCCCAGGGATGGCC
>JANOKV010000217.1:0-2496 GCA_031419415.1 Hyphomicrobiales bacterium
CAGGATCTTGCGCGAGGCGGCAGCGACGAACCGTTGACGGCGCTTACGCGCTTACAGCGGCTCACCCCAGTTCTTGGGGACCCGCGTTAGTCCACCGACACACGATCCTTGTCAGGAATTGCACGTGTCACGCCTCGTCGCTCGAACATGCGGAACTTGCGGGCGATTCCTACAGCCCACGCTTCCTGCATCCGTTCCTCTTGAGCCTGCAGCCGCTCGTAGGTTTTCCGGTGCATGCCTTTCGGCTTGGGCGGGAACGGGTTGTCAATGCCGCCATGACCACCGACGCGCTCGCGGATTTTGAACGCGCGCGTTGCGGCCCTGGCGAACGGGGGTTCATATTGCGTGTCGTATTTCAAGCGATGGCAGCGCCTGCAGCGGAAAAGGGCGCCGCCATAGATAATTCGGCAGCGCGAGTGACATGACGGGCACTGGAACCATTGACGATGGCCGCCGAAATTCGTGGTCGTCTCGACGACGGGAATGAAGTCGGCAACGTCGCGCCACTCCTCGCCATGTGACCGCTGGCGATAATTCAGTTGGATGCCGCCCGGCAGTCGCGCAACGCCGATTGAACCGGTCTGTTCACCGCGGACTGACCACGTGATCGTCGAGCAATGGCTCTTCTGCAGCATTTTCCTGCGACGTAGCCACGCGATGTCGATGGATTTGAACTCGTGGCACTTGTCGGCCATAAAGCCGAAGCTCGCCTGTCGTCCTGAACCGCGTCCGCCCATTTTTTTTCGGCTCCGATTTTCCCGAAATCAATTGGCAAGTTGCCCTCGAAATCAAACCCCGACCTTGTCCAGTCGGTTTTTGCGAAACGAAGCCAAAGCTCAGTCGCGGTCAACGACAGTCTCTTGGTCGAATTCAACGGATTGCGGTGCTATCTCAAGCGTCTTCAATCGCCACTCCTGAGTTTCCCGCAATGCCTTCAACGCCTTGTAGAGCTGGTTGTCGAGGGTCGTCTGGTAGCGGGAGAGGGTTTCCAGGGCATCGGGCGGGAGAACGACGTTTCTGGCACGGGCATGCTCGGCAAGTGCCAAAATGTGGGGCCGCGTTTCGGCCTCGGCGAGTTGCTTCCGGCACCAGAGTGACAACTCGACGATGTACCCGGCCAGCCCGCCATCGCGGGCGGCGGCATGTGCTTCGGGCGTTTCTTGATCCTCGGCTGCGTCCGACGCGAGTTGCCCGTACGTCAACGGCGCTTTCTGGGGCAGGGTTTCAAGGTCGAAGTCTTCGAGGGCTTCAATCTCGCCGATCACACGTCGGCACCAGCGTTCTTGGGTCCGGTCGAATGGCGACAAGTCCTCGAGCTCCAGTTTCTGCGAGTAACCCCGCTCCAATTCAGTGGAGACGGCGCCAGCGATCTTGATCGGTTGGCGAGCAAGAGTGAGCTTCGCGGTTTCAGCGCGCACCAGTCGCTGTTGGCGCCAGACGGTCACGGCGATGCGCTCGACCAATAGGCGTTCCACAGCATCTGCCGGACGGAGAGACCCGATCAATTCACCGAGGAGATGCTGAAATTCTGCCGCATCCTCGTCGTCGAGAAGAAGTCTGGTGCTCAGTAATCCGTGTCGCGTAGCATTGCGAGCTGCGATCGACTTGCCGCGTTCCGTGATTGGCCCGGTGCTCGACCGGGCATTCGTGCGATTGGCCGCCAGCCGCTGTGCGCTGCTGCTCATCCTGCTGTGTCCTCGACGGGGAGTCCCGTCGGCAATTCTACTTGATCCCTGATCGGCGGTCACTTGTGCGGGGGCGAGCAGGCCTATCGGCGGGTGAACATTCAGGCCAGTCAGTGCGTGCCGACTAGGCTGCATCGATTCTCATTGCTTGGCGAACGCTGACGCTAGCGCGAGGTCCCAGGCGGGAGCATGGCGACCCCGACCGGCGTCGTCATACAGAAGCGGAAATAGCTGCTGACGCCCTTGCGGCTCCGATCGGGTTCAAGACAACGGTCGCTGACCGGGGGGGGTCAAGCTGACACTGGCGCAAGATCAAAGCAGCGAACGTAGGCCCATCATTGTAAGGATGAAGTTTGGCGCGCTGACGACCACCTCCAAGAACGGTTTTCATCCAAATCCAGTGGGAGATCGCCCCAGATGAATTTCGCCACGTCGCACTGGGGCAAGGCTTGGCCACCCGGATCGAAGTTTTGGCACCCGTTGCCCTATCACGGGCTCGACGTGGCCGCGGCCGGTGAAGCCATTCTGGCGGTTCGCCCCCGGCTACTAGAAGCCGTCGCCGCCTGCGCCGGACTGCCGGTGGACATGGCGAGAATGTAAGCGCCGGAGACAAAGTCCCTCACTGAGGCGGCCGATTCGTTCGGTTGCGCCGGAGTAAAATTCCGGCAGTAGTGAGCCCTGTGCCGCGTTCGGCCGAGGGCGGGGGATGCTGGACGTGGACACATATTTGAAGGTGCGGACTGCGGTTCAGATCGAGGGGTTGAGCAAGCGGGCGGCGGCGCGGCGGTTCGGGATCGATCCGAAGACCGTG
>JANOKV010000218.1:0-3322 GCA_031419415.1 Hyphomicrobiales bacterium
TTTTCCGTGGCGTTCCTCGAAGAGATCTGGTCGCGCAATCTGGGGCATTTGATGATGAGCCCGTTGCGTCCGTTCGAACTGGTCGCGGCGTTGATGCTGGTCAGTTTGATCAAGCTGTCGGTCGCGATGGTCCCGGTGGCGTTTCTAGCCAACGCGTTCTTCGGCTTCAACGTGCTGAGCTTGGGGTTCGCGTTCGCGGCGTTTTTCGCAAACCTGGTGTTCACCAGTTGGACGCTCGGGCTGATCTCGACCGGCGTGGTGTTGCGCTGGGGGCTGGGGGCGGAATCCTTTTCCTGGCTGATCGTGTTCGTGCTGCTGCCGTTCGTGTGCGTCTATTATCCGCTGTCCACTCTGCCCGGCTGGTTGCATCCCTTCGCCTTGGCCTTGCCACCCACTTATGTGTTCGAGGGTCTGCGGGCGCTCGTGCAGGAGGGCGTCTTTCGGCCGGCCGACATGCTGATCGCGTTGGGCTTGAATGCGATCTATCTGACGGCTGGCTACGCGCTGTTTTCCTACTTTCTGCAAGCCGCGCGACGGGCCGGGTCCCTCGTTCAGATGGGCGAGTGAGCGGGGCATGGACGTGCCGGATGAAAGGGGCCGATCAAACCCACCATTCCTTGGGTCGCCCTTGGGTCGCGGAGTGATCTTCGGCGCCGTTGCCCTCCTTGCGGCCATCGCAGGCGCCCTGATCGCCGTTCTGGTGGCGCCCGGTGCGCGCGACCGGGTGCTGCCCTCCCCAGCCGATCAGCGCGCGGCGGTCGGCGGGCCGTTCCGGTTGGTGGACCATACGGGGGTCAGCGTCACCCAAGCCGACTTCCGTGGCCGGTTCCTGCTGCTGGCCTTCGGATTTGCGAATTCGCCTGATCTGGCCCCCTCGCAACTGCAACTCATGGCGGCGGCGCTGAACCAGGTTGGCCGGGCCGGTGACCGCATCGCGCCCGTATTCGTCACGCTCGATCCCGAGCGGGACGGGCCGGCCGAACTGGCCGCGTGGGTGGCGCGCTTTCATCCGCGTCTCGTCGGCCTGGGAGGTCCAGCCGCCGACATCGCCACGATGGCCGCAGCTTGGCGCGTTCCGTTCCGTAAGGTCCTTGATGACGCAGGGCCGGGCTATGCCATTGACTATCCTGCGTACATTTACCTCATGGGGCCGGATGGGGCCTACATTGCACACTTTGGCCCGTCGGTTGCCGTGGCGGAGCTCGCTCGTCGGCTCGAAAGGGAACTTTCGCGCCGTTGAACGTCTTTAACCTTGGCTCGAATCGGCCCACACTCTGAAAGCGAAAAATGCGACAACAAGACCGCCTCCGGATCGCGGACCGCCCAAGAAGCGGCCCGAACTGGGGAATGCGGCGAACGTTGGTGGATATCGGGGGACTATTTTGATGCTCTACCATTGGTACGAGCTGAGCCATGCTGCGGTCGGGCCTGCCCGAGTGGCGGCCGATTCTTGTCGGCTGATGCTGCAACATCCGCTCAATCTCATGGGCCAGACGAGCTTGGCGCGCCACACGGCGGCAGCGCTCGAGGTGTTCGAGCGAACGACGCGTCGCTACGATCGGCCCTCGTTCGGCATCTCGCGAACGTCCGTCGATTCCGCACCGGTCACCGTAACCGAGAAAGTCGTTTGGCAGTCGCCTTTCTGCAAGGTCGTGCATTTCGAGCGTGACCTGCCACAGGCCCGCCGCGACCGCGACCCGCGCTTGTTGATCGTCGCGCCGATGTCGGGCCACTTCGCGACTCTGCTACGCGGCACGGTGGAAACATTCCTTCCCGATCATGAGGTCTACATCACCGATTGGCAGGACGCCCACGAGGTTCCGTTGATCGCCGGGGCGTTCGATCTGGATGATTACATCGACACGATTCGCGGCATCTTTCGCCATTTTGGCGGCGATGTGCATGTCTTCGCCGTGTGCCAACCCTCGGTGCCGGTGCTGGCTGCGACCGCGCTCATGGAAGCGGACGGCGACCCTGACGTTCCCCTGTCCGTGATGATGGCAGGTGGGCCGATCGATACACGCGTCAGCCCGACGGTGGTCAACAAACTCGCCGTGGAGCGCGGCACGGATTGGTTTCGCCGCAACGTCATCACCAGCGTGCCTTGGCCCAATGCGGGGTTCGGGCGCAGCGTCTATCCGGGGTTCTTGCAGCTTTCGGGCTTCATGACCATGAACCTCGATCGACACATGTCGGCGCACAAGGAGCTGTTCCAGCATCTCGTGGCCGGCGATGGCGACAACGCCGAAAAACATCGCGAGTTCTATGACGAATATCTCGCGGTCATGGATTTGACGGCCGAGTTCTTCCTGCAGACGGTCGATTCCGTGTTCGTGCGCCATCTCCTGCCGCGTGGAGAATTCACCCATCGGGGTCGCAAGGTCGATCTGGGCGCCATTCGACGTGTCGCGATGCTGACGATCGAAGGCGAGAAGGACGACATCACCGGCTTGGGTCAGTGCCGCGCTGCGCTCGATCTGTGCACGGGGCTAGCCGACGACATGAAGATGCACTTCGAGTGTCCCAAGGTTGGCCACTACGGCGTTTTCAACGGGTCGCGTTTCCGTCGCCAGATTGCGCCGCGCATCGCCGCATTCGCCCGCGAGCGGGACCCGCGCACGGCGCACGGCATCGTCACGTCGCCGATCGATCGCAGTGGGGAGGGCATGCGCGCCGAGCCAACGTCATCGCGCGATCCCGACAACGCAGCGTTCACGTTCCAGCGCGATGACGAGCGCACTCCACCGTCGGCTATTGCGGGTGCGCGGCGTGCCGCGACGAGTGCGAAGGGCCGATTCCAGAACGACACGATGGGTGCGTCGATAGGTGCAGGCTACGCTCCGTTGCGCATGTGGCAGATCGCCGGCTCGATGTTTTTTCACGGACTGACGCGGTTCCACACCGATCAGAGATGAGTTCCAAATCGCTTCGATTCACCATTAAAACAATCTTTTTTGTTACGATGCCCGCCTGACGCAGCGTGTCCCGGATGCAACTCTGGTAACGGTACGTAAGGTTGGCGCGATGTCCTCGCTCACAGTGTGTCCTCGAGTTCTGTTAACTGCGTTATCGCGCTGGTCGTGTCGCTTGCCGCACGGTCGCCGTAAACAATTGCGCAACCTTATTTGCGTGCCGCTGTCCCACAGGATGGTATGGTTCATGCAGCAGATGAAACCGACGACACCAATTGTTCATTCGAGGTCGCCCATGTCTCGGCCAGTCGCCAAGGCATCTCCATCGCACCAGCTCCTCCGCGTCGACGGAATTCCAGCTCCGGTGGAAGTGCGCAGTCATCCGACGGCTCGTCGGCTGACGCTTCGTG
>JANOKV010000219.1:0-3198 GCA_031419415.1 Hyphomicrobiales bacterium
GAGTTGCCGGATTTGGCGGGTCGCATGACGAGCCTGTCCCAGCATCGCGGCAAGAAAGTTCTGCTCGCCACCTGGGCGTCGTGGTGAGGCTGCAGAGCTGATCTGCCCGTGTGGCAGAAACTGACGCAAGACCTCGCCGACCAGAATATCGTCATCCTGGCTATCGCTATGGATGAACCCGCCGCCGCGCGCCCGTGGATCGAAGCCGCAAAGCCCACCTATCCGTGCCTGATCGATCGCGAGCATCGGGTGGCCGATCTCTACGACATGGTCAACGTGCCCCAGGCCGTGTGGATCGACGAAGCCGGCCGCATCGTGCGGCCCCCCGAGAATGCAGGTGCGACGGATTCCCTGCGCTACCGGGACAAGATCACGCGTCAACTTCCCGAAGACAAACTCGCCGAGCGCGAACGCATCAAGGCTGCCTACATGGAGGCCGTTCGAGATTGGGCGATCAAGGGTTCGGCAAGCGCGCACGTGCTCGATGCCGCGACGATCCGGGCACGCACCCGGCTGCCCGATGACAATGTCGCCACGGCGCATGCCCACTTCCGCCTGGCGCAACATCTGGCGAGAGGCGGCCACGCCGACGAGGCCAAGGCCCATTTTGCCGAAGCCAGTCGCCTGCACCCCGACTCGTGGAACATCTGGCGGCAGGCCGCAGCCAAGGATGCGACCGGCCTCGCCGCAACGCCCGAATTCTGGGCCCGCGTCGACAGCCTCGGCGACCGACCCTACTATCTGCCCATCGACATGACGGGCATGACGCCGGGCGCATGATCGCCTGGCCTGCACGGGCAACCGCGCGCCGATCGCGGCGTGCTGTCGTCTACACATCGGGACCCAAAACAGTCCGCACCACCAACATACGAAAGGCATGTAAATGAGCATCCTCGCGCGCCACCACTTTCGGTTTGTGGCGCGCCGCGTGGCCGTTGCCCTGTTGGCCCTCCTCTTGGGTGGCGCACTGACGGACGCCGGTGCAGAAAAGCGCGTCGCCCTCGTCATTGGCAATTCGTCGTATCGCACAGTTGCTGCGCTCGCCAATCCACGCAACGATGCGCGGGACATTGCCTCCGCACTGCAACGCCTGGGCTTTGACACCACCGTCGGGCTCGACGCGGATCGCGCGCAGATGGAGAAGGCCATCGAGGAATTCGCCATCAAAGTCGAAGGCGCCGATGTCGCTGTTTTCTACTATGCGGGGCACGGCATGCAGTATCGGGGGGTCAATTACCTTCTCCCGACCGATGTGGACCTGCAGAACGCGGCCGGCCTGCGCCGCCTGACCAAACTCAACGATGTCGTGGCCGACGTGAAAAAGGCCAAGGCTCTGCGCATCCTGGTCCTCGACGCCTGCCGAGACAATCCGTTGGCCGATATTCTGGAGCAACAGAGCAGCGGCCAGAGCGTTGTGGCGACCCGAAGCGTCGGTCTCGCCAAACTGACCCGCACCGTGCAGCAGACCGAGACGCCCACGGCCGAGACGACGCGCGGTGGCGACATCGTCATCTATGCGGCGGAAGCGGGCCGCACAGCATCTGACGGAACCGGCAGAAACAGCCCGTTCACGTCCGCGCTCCTGCGCAACATCGAAACCGAGGGCCAGGAGGTCGTCGGTTTGATCCGGCGGGTCGCAGTCAGCGTGCAGCAGGAAACCGGCGGCGTGCAGCGGCCCGAACTCCTCCTGTCGGTGCCGTTCGAATTCTTTTTCAAGCCTGGAGCTGCGACCGCACCGCCCAGTGTCCAGATCATTCTGCCCAAAGCCAAGCCCCATGAGGTCGGCGCTATCGAGGCCCAAATCCAATCGATCGTCGATGCGGCGCCCGTCGAGACCAAAGAACAGGTGCGGCGTGAAGTGATGGCGTTGCTCAGCGATATTGCGGCACGCTCGAACTTGCAGATCGACCAAATCGACACCGAGTTACCCCAGGCGTACGCGCGCCTGATCCGCATGCGCCAAGAGATTGCCCAATTCCGCAACCTCATGGAAAACGAACCCGAGGTCGCGCCATTCGTCGAGATCGCGGCGGCGGCCGTCTCGTCGGGCCGTCGTCCTGATTTGGCGGCGGCCGACGAAGCGTTGGCTCGCGCTCAGGCGCGCTACGACGAAACGGTTCGCGTTCGCACGGATGCCTTGGCGCGGTCGCGCAGCAATCGCGCGGCCCTGCTCGAGCAGCGCGGCCACATCGCCGAAACCGAGTCGCGCGCCAATGAAGCGGCGGAGTTTTATCTCTCCGCAGCGCGCGACACGCCCGAAATCGAGCCCGCCGCAGCGGGTCGCCGCTTTGCCATGGCCGGTGCGGCCCTGTTCGTTCATGGCTCGAATTTCTTCGCCAACGACAAACTGCGGGCGGCCATTCAGGTGCTCGAGAGCCAAGCTCTGAAACGATTCGAGCAGGCTGCGGCCGAGTCCGGCGATCCGGAGAAGATCCTGGCCGCGTCCGCCGCTCTCGTGTTGGCTCAGATCGGTGATGCGCAGACGCGCTTGGGTGGCCGGCTGCCCGGTATCGAGGGCGTACAGATGATGATCGATGCGCGCGCTTCCTATGCCGCCGCCTTGAAACGCGTGCAAGTCGCCGAATTTCCGGGGCTGGCGATGGACGTTCTGGATCGGCGGGCGCAGCGCGATGTCGAGTTCGGCCGTCGCATTGCCAAAGATCGCGGACGCGGCCATTTTTCCGAAGCGGTTAAAACCACGCGCCTCATTCTATCGATCCAGACAGGCAAGCCGGCCTATGCCGATCAACTCGGGCGTACGCGCAACAATCTGGCCAATGCACTGAAAGAACTATCGAAGCGGACCGAGGGGTCGGAAGGCGACGCCCAGATCGACGAAGCCATTGCGCTCTTCGAGCAATCGCTGGACGCTCTGACCAAGCAGAACGACCGTGGCAACGCTCTCATTGCCCGCCTCAATCTCGCCCATGCGTTGGGGCTGCGAGCGGAACGGCGAGAAGGGATGTCGGGTATCGCCGACATCGAGCGCGCCCAGGGGCTGTTCACCAGCATAGCGGCCGAGTTGCAGCGGAACGCCAACCCCCGCCTGTTGGCGGTCCTGCAGCGGCATCAAGCCGAACTCTTGCGTCTCGAGGGCGAGCGTCAAGCGGACCGCGTCCAGGGCTTCCAGGATCTCAAGACAGCCTTCGAGACCTATCAGAAGGTGCTCCCTGTAACGTCGAAGGAAACAGCGCCCAA
>JANOKV010000220.1:0-3358 GCA_031419415.1 Hyphomicrobiales bacterium
CACCACCGGTTTTTGCTCGGCCTTGCTCATGTTGGCTTGGGTGTTGGCGCACGCAGCGAAGGTGATCGATGGCTCTTCCAGCGCGAGTTGCGCGATGCGCTGTTTGGCGGGGCTCGTATCGTCGCGCAGCATGTGCAGGCCAGGTCCGTAGGTGACGATTTCGACAGTCACGGTTTCGCCCTGAGACTTGTAATAGTCGACGATATTTTTGGCGTTGTTGAGCACCAGATTCATGACTTCCGGCCGGTTTTCATTGACCTGAATGGCGACCCGATTTGGCTTGGATTTGGCTGCCTTCTCGGTTTTTGCGTCTTTCGCCTTGCTCTGAGCGAGCCCGACGGTGGGGGCGCAGACACCCAATCCGAACACGCCGACCAATCCCAGAAGAAACGCCACTCTCGATACGAACCCAGTCACGATGAAACTCCTCGGTTTTAAAAAGCGACCCTGAGACAGGTCGACATTGAGGCACCGCATGCGCGTCGGTCGCCCTTCGTCCCGCATGGTCGTCGAGGCCGGTTGATCGAGGCTTGGGGAACGGTTCCAGCCTCGAGCAACCCGATCTGCCGCTTCCGTGCCATGCGATCGGTCAGGAATTTGCGTCTCGTTAACGCTAACACGCGCCGCGTGCTTGTCGTCAGTCGGATGAAAAGGTGGTTATTTTTGGGCGTTTTACTCCGCCATCTCCGGGTTGCAGCGCCAGTGAATGCGGCTTGCCGCTCGAAATTGCGGCAACGGACGGCCCTGACCGGCGACGCCATGCGTCGCGGCACATCGAGAGTGTACGGGGTCGTGCAGGTTGAGCGGACGAGGTCGCGCGGCCTCAATCGTCCATGTTCTTCTGTGCGGGCGGTGGGTCGCCGTAGGGGATGTGGATGATGCGATCGACATAGACGCCCGGTGTGTGGATGTCGTCTGGGCCCAGGTCGCCAAGCTCGACGACGTGCTGCGTCTGCAGGATCGTGAGGTCGGCGGCCGTCGCCATCACCGGATTGAAATTGCGCCCACTAGTGCGATAGCGAATGTTGCCCCAGCGATCGGCCTGCCAGGATTCGACCAAAGCCACGTCGGCTTTGATCGCGAGCTCGAGGATGTGCATGCGCCCACCATACTCGCGGACTTCTTTGCCCTCGGCCAGGACCGTTCCATAAGCCGTCGGCGTGAAGAATGCGGGAATGCCCGCCCCGCCCGCACGGATGCGCTCGGCGAGCGTGCCTTGCGCCACCAGTTCCAGTTCGAGCTTGCCGGCCGAGTGCAGTTCCTCGAACACGACGGAACCCGCGCTGCGCGGAAAGCTGCAGACGATCTTGCGCACCCGACCCATGTCCATCAGCCGGGCGATGCCGGTTTCTCGGCCCGTTCCGGCATTGTTGGCGACGATGGTCAGATCCTTGGCGCCCTGCTCGGTCAAGCCGTCGAGCAGATGATTAGGTTGCCCGACGGAGCCGAAGCCGCCAATCAGCACCGTCGACCCGTCCTTGATGCCGGCCATGGCGTCGGCAACCGTTTTGACGAACTTATTGATCATTTGGGTCTCGCGTTTCGTTGCTCTGGGAACTGTGTCGGACCTCGAGATTTTGACGCCTCAACATCCGTGCTCGGTCAGGAACTGGTTCATGACGCCGGCGACCAACTCGGGCGTCTGGGCGGCCATGAAGTGCGCGGTTTCGAGAGCCTGGAACCGTGCGCCGCGAATGCGCGCGACCAAGGGTTCGACACTCGCGGGTGGTCTCAGGCCGTCGTGACGCCCGGCGAGCAGGAGCGTCGGACAGGCGATCTTCGCATAGTCGGCCGAAAGGTCCATCGTATTGAGCATCCGGTAGATGGCGGCTTGGCTCGCTGGATCGTTGCCCAGCCGTTGGTGGCGCACGCTGTCGAAGCGCGCGCTGTCACCGCGCATGACGTCGGGATAGCTATTGGCCAGCGCTGCCGTCATACCGGCGCGCATGCCATTGGCCTCCATGGCGTCGGCGAGCGCGGCGACCGCCGCTTTGCGGTCAGCCGGCACGCCGACGGCTGGCCCCATTGCGATCAGCGCCGCCGTCCGTGCGGCGTGCCGCGCGGCGAAATGGAGCGCGATCGCCCCGCCGACAGCGACACCCGCGATCGCGACCTTCGCCCGTATATCCAGCGCATCGAGCAACGCCGCACTATCGTCGGCCAAAACATCGATATCGGCTGCGCCGCGAATTTTCTCCGACAAACCCGCCCCGCGCGTATCGTAGCGCAGCACGCGCCGCCCGCGCGACAGCACCGGCAACACCCAATCCCAACTGTCCAGCGTGCCGCCCATCTCGTGCACGAGCACGAGCGTCGTCGGTCCCGCGCCCGTCAGGTCGTAGCGCAGGGCCGCGCCGTTGACTTCGATGAAGGGCATCCCGGCCTCCCTGCCGCTTGGTGGTCGTGGCCCGATGATAAGGTTCATTCGCTGGCCGACGCAACGCGATCGTGTCGAGGACCACGCCTCGAGGAGAATTCCGGATATCCGGCCCAGTGGGAACTTTCATCGACCCACCCGAGTTGCGCCACTGCTTGCAGGCGACGCTGCCCCTTACCTGGGTGTATCCTCCCTCGACATGGCCTGACCCGGAGACCTTCGCCATGACGACAGTCATCGACAATCCAGATCGACACCGCTTCGAAATGTCGGTCGACGACCAAATTGCCTTCGTCATCTATCGCCGCGCCCCGGGCGTCGTCACGCTCACCCATGCCGAGGTGCCCAGTGCCCTCGAAGGCCGCGGCGTCGGCGGGGAATTGGTTGCAGCGACCCTCGATGCCCTGCGCGCTGAGGGCGTGAAAGTGATCCCGCGCTGCTCCTTCGTCGCGGCCTACATGCGCCGGCATGCGGCCCGGTACGCCGACATGGTGGCGTAGGGTTTCCGAATGGCGCAGCCCTGATACAGCGGTCCGCCATGAACCCTCAACTGATCGGCTTGCAGCGCCGCCAGACTTCCGGAGCGCCCGTTTGGCCTTCGCGCTCGAGGTGCACGATTTCCTGCCCGCGGATCAGCACCATCTTGATTTCGCTGCCAGCCCCTGGTTCGTTCGAGGGTGCCGTGTAGGCAAATCGATAGCGGTAATAAAACCCCTCGATCGTGTTGCGACCGGGCGTCAAGATGGTGCTGCCCGCGATGTGAAGATGGCTCGCGCCATGACACCAATCCCCGTCGATCGAATCGGCGTGGGCTGATTGGGCGAACACACCGGCCGCCGACACCGCAATCGCCAGGGCAAGAACCATTGATCGAGACCGATGCTGCACGATGCTCTCCCGTGATGTGTTTAGCGAGGGATCAAAACCATACCCGATTACCCAGATACCTCCGCTCCAATTCTCCTCTCCCCCTGCACGTCA
>JANOKV010000221.1:0-8656 GCA_031419415.1 Hyphomicrobiales bacterium
CTGGAAGCCAGCCCCTACGGCGACGCCATGGTCGCCAAGGACGGCCGCGTCCGCGTGCCCACCGGCCCAGGCCTCGGCGTCGACCCCGACATGGCCATCGTGGCGAAGTACCGGCAGGGTCCGGTGGTGACGGTGCGGTGAAGGAGGTCGCCTCAGGCGGCGATCTGAATTCTGCAGTGGTGCAGTGGTACAAGTTTCTCGAACGTCGGCTCGTGCTGGGTTTGGGATTCCCGACGACTCACCTTCCCGCCTGCTACCGAGCCTCCTGCAATATACGTAAAAAGGTTGGCGCCAGGGTGAGGGCGAAAGTCCTTGTAAGGTGGTGATTTCGGTCGCGATAAACTATCTTTCCGTCGCGGACGCTGTAGCAGACGTTTGGGCCGCAAAATCGATCGGCGAGGTCGACTAGGGCAACGCCGGAGACGGTTGCGACCACTTCTTGCTCTAGTGCGCTGTAAGCAGTTACCCGAGCCCGTGGCAGCCCACATCCATCTCCGACGGTTGCCGTTAGGCAGGAGGCCAGTTGCGCAAAGCTGCCACGAGGCGTCCCGCGCACGACCGCCACCTCGATGCCGGCACTGCGCAATCTTTGCAAAACGCGATAAAATCCCTCGCTCCAAGCAATTTGTGAAGCCTTGCGCGCGAGCACGCGCCCGTGCTCGTCGGCCATGCCATTCGCAATACCCGCCCAGGCCGAGATTATGACCAGTCGTGGCTTTTCCTCTATCAGCTTGCGGATCGCGGTTTCACGCCAGGCAAGACAGTCTTGGTCGACCACTCGTTTTGCTGAGTCTATCGACGGCGCATCCACCGGTGGACAGCTCGCCCGCGTCCAAAGCCGTAGCGACCAACCAGCTTCACGCGCGGCCGTGTCCAATCCGTCGAACAAGTGTTCGGCGTAGCTATCGCCGAACAAGACGACGAGATTTTTTGCGTCCGCATCGCCAAAGCGGCAGCCGGTCCGTCTGTCGTCCCCAATGAGCGCGCTGCACTCAGCGCGCGAGCCATAACGCGGGCCGTCGTTCGCCGCTTGTGCGATACGTTCTGAAATACGCTGGGCACTGGGTGGCATCACCTGCGTCGTATATGACAGGCCGAACGCCGCGAGCCCAACGCAGCCAGATGCCAAGATCGGACCACCGAGCCGAATTGGCAATCGCCAGTGCCGCCGCCCTTGCCGGCGCAGCGGGTCCTCGACCAGTACGAACGCAATAGCGGCGACGGCAACGATCAGTGCAACGAGGACGAGCGTATTTATGGGATGGTCCGATAAGAGCGGTGAAATGAATAACAAGATTGGCCAGTGCCACAAATAGACGCTGTAGGAACGCTGACCCAACCACTGCAACGGCGGCAGGGCGAGTAGTCGCTGCACGCTATTCATTCCGCCATTTCCGCCTGCCGCGATCAGGAGTGCCGCTAAAGCGACGGGTAGGATCGCACGCGGACCCGGGTACGCGTCTTCCTTCATCAGACATAGCGTTGCGAGCATGCCGCCAAGGCTGACCCAACCTGCCCACTCGCGCAGCGGTTCCGGAATGGCAGCGCGCTGGCCGAGGGCGGCGAGCAGGGCACCGGCCGAAAGTTGCCAGATGCGTGCCTCGGTATGGAAGAAGGCTGCGGGCTGGTTGCGACTGAGCCAGACGACAGATGCTGCAAAGCTCGCAATTCCGATCACCGTCGCGGCCGCCACGACGCGGCCACGCACGCGATCAGCGTTCCGCCAACAGAAGAGCAGAACGAGACTAGGCCACAGCAGATAGAATTGCTCCTCTACGGATAGCGACCAGAAATGCAGGACCGGGCTCGCCTCCTGCGAATTGTCAAAATAATCGACCGCGCGCGCCGCGAACCAGTAGTTTGCTACGTAGAGCAAGGCCGCTCCGACATCGATGCCAATCGATTTTGCTTCCCCCGCTGGTCTCCATAGCCGAGCAAAGAGCAGAATCGCCGCCAACGTCAGCAGCGCATTGGGCATGAGGCGCCAAAAGCGGCGCGCCCAGAAGGCAAGCAGATTAATTCCGCCAGTCGCCTCAGCCTCGCGCAGCAGCAGGCGCGTGATCAGAAATCCAGATATTACGAAGAAGATGTCGACACCAACAAAGCCGCCGGAGAAGCCAGGGACACGTGCGTGAAACAGCACAACGCTTGCGACTGAGATCGCCCGCATTGCCTCGATGTCGGTGCGAAACGCCTCGCCCGTCCGCCCCATTCTCCCCTCTCCCATCAAGAACACCAGAAATCTGGTGCAACGAGCTGCGTGTGTGGCCGTGGCTACTGCTTCCGCTGATAAACCGTCTGCGGTCTCAATGGAGCAAAAATTAATGGCTCAGGGTCGCTACCACATCTGGCCCACTACTGCCGCGTTTCCTATCCGTTCCATCAACGCTCGAAGCTGGCAGTAATCCCGACGTCAGCCCGCTCGAGACGGCCTCGCTCGTTGAACCACGGCCGTCGCCTCGCCCCACCCTTGACGGGGGCGACTTTTCCGGCCTGGGCGTCGGCCCCGACATGGCCATCGTGGCGAAGTATCGGCAGGGGCCGGTGGTGACGGTGCGGTGAGGGGGCACTCAATCTGTCGTCGTCGGACAGGGCCTCCAGAGCAAACTCGCCTCAGGCCGCCTCCCAGACAGCCTTCCACGCGAAGAATTGCGAGGGCATGAGGCGAAAGCGGGCGAAATTTCCTTCGTGCAGGCCGATCAGTTCCGTCTCTGCAACATCGACAAATCGAGCGCTGTCGGCTTCGGGTACGCTTCGCGATGCAAAACCTTCTATGAATTTTGAGGCTTCTTTCTTGGTCAGTTTACTTTGCACGACTTCGGACACAACGCCTCTCAACTCTTCTCTGTATTTCAGCCTGAATTGATCTGGCGCGGCCAACGATTGCTGTATGGCGGCATACCGCCGGGCAGATCTCTCATAGGCCCATACGAACATGTCGCGGGCCAGCTCGGTTTTGTTCAGTTCGTACACGCTGAGCATTGCGTCGACGTACATGGCCTGCGGCACCTCAATGAAGGACAGCGGGCTTAGATTTCGTTTGATGAAAGGGATATTGGCTGCGAGGCGCGAAACACGTTTGTTCACGTCCAGAAAGGGTTGTAAATAAGGCAGTTGGACGGTGACGAAGAACGATTGCTCGAACGGATCTGAGATCGCCTCGGCCTTCGAAAGAATCTCATTGAAGCATTCTTCAATGACCTGCGGGATTTGCAGGGGCACATAAACGGACATGCCTATCCCGATGATCCCTTGCCTCAGCCTCCCTGTGGCTTGCGGGTCCAATAGATTGTTGGCCAAGATGGAATGCAAGTTGAGGATTGTATGTCTGTTGAAACCAATCTCGCTCGCCGCATCGACAAGAAACTCTATGGCGTCCTTGTGATTGACGATCATTTGCGTCTCTTCGGCGCTCTTGCCTTCCGCAGCCTTCCCCTGTTCGAGCAGTACATGGGTATCCAAGATCGAGTAGGTATTTCCCTCCAGACGGCTCGAAGCCCACGACAGGTCAATCAATAATCGATTGAGGATCTGACGTGCATAGGTGCCCGCTGGCTTACTCCCGTCGCTTTCGACCCTGCTGATCTCCGCGAGATGTTTGCGTTCTCGTGGCGACAAGTAATGGGTGGAGTCGGGCCGGTATTTCGATAGAAAATCACGATTGTAGCCGACTGGTGAGCGATCCTTTTGCGGGCGCCGCAAGAGGCTTTGAAGGTCCTGACCAGCGGAAGAAACCGGGACCAAAAAATTGGCGACTTCTTCCAGAACTGCCACGTCTTTACGAAGCGGCACCGCTGGCCCTGGCTGATCGGCCAAAAAATAACGGGTGTTTCTGCTCGCGCCCGCGCTTTTCACCCGACCCAACTTCAATAATTTGTTGAGTCGTCGTTGGATGGCGCGGCGTTGAGCTTCCGTCGCTTGTCGGCCCGCTAAGTCTCGGATTGACAGACCGTCGAGGCGGTCGCGCAGCAACGCTTCTACGGATGCCAAATCGGCTTCTGACAGAGACTTGCCCACCATCTATCCTTTTTGTAACGACATGAGCGTTATGTAACGATATATCACCAAGGCTGCAATGCATTTTACGTTATAAAAACATCAATAATAGCGTTACGTAACGTCTTTAAAGTTGCCAAGCCGCACATGTCGTTACATAAAACGCCATGCTACCCAGCCCCCCCACCCCCACAATTCAGTTGACCGTTGCGCTGCAACATGAGAGAACAGCTAATCGCTCGAAGAGCGGTTCTCGGTGTTCCAGCCGCGTGAAGGGACTTGTCCAGGCTCTCGGGCATCGCCACGAGCCGCCATCGGTCCTTCTGTAGAGCGCCTCGATCCTTCCATACATCCGACAGCCCAGACCACGCGGGGCGTCACCTGAATCGAACCGCGATCCGCGGGTTCTGCCGCGTTGTCGGCGGGCTTCGGCGTGTTCGCCCCCAATGAAAGTCTCTCTGTGACCCAATTTTCTGATCTCGGCCTCGCTGCGCCTCTCCTCAAGGCGCTGGAGGGCGAAGGCTATACGATCCCGACGCCAATCCAAGCCAAAGCCATCCCCGTCGTGATGACCGGCGCCGACCTGCTCGGCATCGCCCAGACGGGCACCGGCAAGACCGCCGCCTTCGCGTTGCCGATCCTGCATCGCCTGGCGGCCGATCGCCGTCCGGCCCCGCGCAAAGGCTGCCGCGTCCTGGTTCTGTCGCCCACGCGCGAACTCGCCTCCCAGATCGCCGATAGCTTCCGCACCTATGGCCGCCATCTGCAATTGAGCGTGGCCGTCGTCTACGGCGGCGTCGCGCATCGTCCCCAAATCCAGGCGCTCTCGCACGGCGTCGACGTGCTCGTGGCGACCCCCGGCCGTCTGCTCGATCATATGCAAGAGCGCAACGCCGACATCAAAGGCACCGAAATCCTGGTCCTGGACGAGGCCGATCAGATGCTCGACCTCGGCTTCGTCAAGCCGATCCGTCGCATCGTCGGCAGTCTCTCCGCGCGCCGGCAGACCTTGTTCTTCTCCGCCACCATGCCGCACGAGATCGCTGGCCTCGCCGCCGAATTCCTGCGTGATCCGATCAAGATCGCCGTGACGCCGGTCGCCTCCACGGTCGATCGGGTGAACCAGCGCGTCATCCACATCGAAGCGCCCAAGAAGCGCGCACTCCTGGCCGAGCTGTTCGCCGATCCGGCCATGTCACGCACGCTCGTCTTCACGCGCACCAAACGCGGCGCCGACAAGGTGGCCCAGCATCTGGACGCTGCCGGCATTCGCGTTGCCGCCATTCACGGCAACAAGAGCCAGAAGCAGCGCGAGCATGCGCTCGACCTCTTCCGGAACGCCAAGCTGCGGGTTCTGGTCGCGACCGATATCGCAGCCCGCGGCATCGACATCGACAACGTCAGCCACGTCGTCAATTACGAGTTGCCCGAGGTGCCTGAGTCCTACGTGCATCGCATTGGCCGCACGGCGCGGGCCGGCGCGGAAGGCAACGCGATTTCACTGTGCGCCAACGACGAGCGTGATCTACTGCGGCGCATCGAGCGCCTGACCCGCCAGACGATCGCCTCCGAAGACCGCTCGCGCGATCCAGGCTTGGTCGCAGACGCCAGCTCCGTCGACCGTCCCCGTAGAGATAGCCGTGGCGGCGCCCGGCCGTCGGGTTCGTCGGGTTCGGGTCGCGGTGACCGCAACGACAGCCGTCCCCGCGCGCCGTCGGGCGACCGCAGGCCGCACTCTTCGGCCCCGTCACGGGAGGGTGGTCGGGATCGGCCTGCTCCCTCCGGCGAAGGACGCGACCGTGCACGGTCGCGGGAATTCCGTCAGCGCGCGCCGCGCGTTGCCGGCCGCGATCAGCGGCCAGCCCGTGCCGACGATGCGCGCAGCGCGCCGCGTCCCACATCCGGGGAGCGTCCGGTCCGTGACCGCCCCATTCGCCCAGAAAGCGGTCGCAACCGTAGCGCTGGCGCACCGCGCAGCAACGGTGGTGGCGGCGGCTCTGGCGATCGTTCCGCCCCGTCGCGCGGCGGCGGCAACTGGCGCTGAATGCACGCGAGCACGATCGAAATTTCAGGCGGGTGGCTGGTTCAGCCCCCCGCCTTTTTCATGGCCTCGAGCGTGCCTTCCCAGGCCAGCGCCTGGGCGACGATCCGGTCGAGATCGTCGTGCTCGGGCGTCCAACCCAACTCTCGCCGGATTTTGTCGGACGCGGCGACGATCGTCGGCGGGTCGCCGGGTCGGCGTGCGGACAGTCGCACCTCGAAAGATCTTCCCGAAACGCGCTTCACGGCCTCGATGACCTCGAGCACGGAATACCCTTTCGAGTAGCCACAATTGAAGACATCGGACGCGGCTCCGCCCCGCAGATGCTCGAGCGCTGCCAAATGGGCCCGCGCCAAATCCTTGACGTGGATGTAATCGCGGATGCAGGTGCCGTCCGGCGTCGGATAATCCGTGCCGAACACGTCCATGTAGGGGCGCTTGCCCAGGGCCGCCTCGCAGGCGACTTTGATGAGGTGGGTGGCCCTGGGCGTCGATTGGCCCGAACGGCCGGCCGGATCGGCACCCGCGACATTGAAATAGCGCAGCGCCGCGTAGCGCATCGGATGCGCCAACGAGGCGTCGCGCAGCATCATCTCCGTCATGAGTTTGGACGAACCGTACGGTGATATCGGAGCAAGCGCGGCGTTCTCCGACACGGGATTTTCCTTCGGGCTGCCGTAGACGGCGGCCGTCGAAGAGAAAATGATATGCGGTGATCCGCACTCGATGGCCACCGCCATCAGCGCGCGCGACTTCACCGTGTTGTTGAGGTAATAGCCCAGCGGATCGGCCACCGAGTCCGGCACCACGATCGAGCCCGCGAAATGAATGATGGCTTCGACTGCGTGCTCCTGGAGTAAGGCCCGCACCAGCCGATCATCGCCAATGTCGCCCTCGATGAGTTTGGCCGCAGTCGGGACCGCCCAGCGAAACCCGGTCGAAAGGTTGTCGAGCACGACGACGCGCTCGCCGGCGTCGATCAGTTCGAGCACCATGTGGCTGCCGATGTAGCCAGCGCCGCCAGTGACTAAAATGGTCATCGCCGTTCCTCGTGCGTGCTGCGTCGCCATAACCGTGGAACGAAACCGGTTCGTTCGGCTTTGTTACGCCAGTATTCTGAAGTATCGCTTGCTCAACGCCTACCGTTTGCTTTCGATCCCCGAGCCTAACCGACCGTCATCCCCCTATTCGGAGAGAACTCCCATGTCCCGCGTGCACCGACCCATCCGCAAAGCCGTGTTTCCGGTGGCCGGCCTGGGGACGCGCTTTCTGCCCGCAACCAAGGCCATGCCGAAGGAAATGCTGACCGTCGTCGACCGCCCGGTGATCCAACACGTCGTCGACGAGGCGCGCGCGGCCGGCATCGAGCATTTCATTTTCATCACCGGCCGCAACAAAGGCATGATCGAGGACCATTTCGACAGTCAGTTCGAACTGGACAAGACGCTGGCGGATCGCGGCAAGACCAAGGAATTGGAACTCCTCGCCCGCGACCTTCCGGCGGCGGGCCAGACGAGTTTCACGCGCCAGCAAGCCCCATTGGGCCTGGGCCACGCCGTGTGGTGCGCACGCGATATCGTGGGTGATGAACCCTTCGCCCTGTTGCTGCCCGACATGCTGCATCATAGCGCGCGCCCCTGTCTCGCCGATATGATGGCAGCCTATGCCGAGCATGGCGGCAACCTGGTCGCTGTCGCGCCCGTGCCCGAGGATCAGACCCACCTCTATGGCATCGTCGGCGTCGCCGACCGCGAGGCTCGCGTGTCACCGATTTCGAGCATGATCGAAAAACCCGCGCGCGGCGCCGCACCCTCGAACCTGCACATCACCGGACGCTACATTCTGCAACCGGAAATTTTCGATCTCCTCGCCAAGCAGGAGCGCGGGGCAGGCGGCGAAATCCAGCTCACCGACGCCATGATCCGTCTGCACCAGGACCCCCAACAGCCGTTCTTCGCCGTACGCTTCGACGGGTCGATCTACGACTGTGGCTCCAAGATCGGTTTTCTCGCGGCCAACGTCGCCTATGCGCTCGAGCGCGAAGATTTGGCGCCGGCGTTACGCGCCGCGCTTGCCCGCCTCCTCTGAGCGACTGCGCGCGGCGCGTCGCTCGAGATCGACGCGGGCGACGTGACGCAAACGCACCGTGCCACGACTCCGTCAGGCCGCCCGCACATAGCGCTTCGTCAAAATCCGCAGATGGTCGCGAAAATGGGGGCGTAGCCGGTCGGTCCAGGCCGAATTCGCCGCTTCTTTCCAGGCTGCGGACCGAGGCACATCCGGCGAGGCCACATGATAAACCGCGACATAGCGATGCGTGCCTTCGCTGTCCCCTTCTGCCTGGAAGCGCCGCGCCGACAGCGTCCCTGGAACGCGCGCCAAGGCTGGAATGTGCTCCTCATCGTACCAGGCATTGAAATCAGCCTCGGCTTCGGGCGCGACGTTCATGGCGTTGAGCAAAAATCCACCAGCCCCCGGCGGCGCCGCCGTCGGTCCCGGACCGATCTGGGTGCCCTCGAAGCGCAACAGCCGCGTGCATTTCGCCGTCACGCGCTTCGACCAGGGAGACAAATTCGCATAGGCGATGGCTTCGTAGGCTTGGCTGCGCAGCACGCCGAC
>JANOKV010000222.1:0-2651 GCA_031419415.1 Hyphomicrobiales bacterium
TCCGGCTGCGGCCTCGCGGGAGGCGGCGCCATCATCCCAGGCAGCCACGTCCGCACCGCCAGCGATGAGCGCCTGCGCTGTCGCAGTCCCAGAGGCGCCAAGGCCGAACACGGCGACCCGCTGGCCCGCTGATGTGGAGACGGGAATCATAGCGTCCGAGTGTACCCGATTCCTGCCGACATTTGCGCGCGATTCGCAGCGCCAACCCGCGAAGCGATGATTGGCTCTCGCACCATAGTCAAAGGTCGCGCGCGCGCTAGGCTCACCTCAATTTGAGCGTCGACAGCCCGATCAACGCCAGGACCACCGAGATGATCCAGAAGCGTACGACCACGGTCGCTTCCTGCCAGCCCTTCTGCTCGAAGTGATGGTGCAACGGCGCCATTCGAAACACACGCTTGCCGGTCAACTTGAAGGAGACGACTTGGATGACCACCGACAACGTCTCGAGGACGAAGAGGCCGCCGACGATCGCCAGCACGATCTCGTGCTTCGTGGCGACGGCAATGGACCCTAGCATACCTCCGAGCGCCAACGAGCCCGTATCTCCCATGAAGATCATGGCGGGCGGCGCATTGAACCAAAGAAATCCCAGCCCCGCTCCAATCACGGCGCCACACAGGATCGCAAGCTCTCCGACGCCCGCAACATAATGAATTTGCAGATACTTCGCGAGATTTGTGTTGCCCGTCGTGTAGGCAAAAATGCCGAATGCCGCGGCAGCGATCATCACCGGAACGATCGCCAATCCATCGAGACCGTCGGTCAGGTTGACGGCGTTGCCCGCGCCCGCAATGACGAGGATGCCGATGCCAATGAAGAACAGGCCGAACGGAATGACGTAGGCCTTGAAAAACGGGATGGCCAGCGCATCGGAGAAGCCGGGTTTGCCGAGCCGCATGATCAGATAGGTAGCTATCCCGGCAACCAGAAACTCGAGGCCGAGCCGGGCTTTACCGCCAAATCCCGAAGCTGTCTGTCGGGTGACCTTGAGGTAATCGTCGTAAAATCCGATTCCCCCATAGGCTAGGGTCACACCGAGCACGATCCATACGTACACGTTCGACAGGTTTGCCCAAAACAGCGTCGCCACGACCACGCCGGAGAGGATCATCAATCCGCCCATGGTCGGCGTGCCACGCTTGGCCAGGTGCGATTGTGGTCCGTCGGATCGAATCGGCTGGCCTTTGCCCTGTTTGACGCGCAGCAGATCGATGATCGCCGGGCCGAACAAGAAAACGAAGAACAGCGCCGTCAACAGCGCACCGCCAGTTCGAAACGTGATGTATCGAAAAATGTTCAGCGGCCCGATCTGGTCACTGAAGGCCACGAGCTCGTAAAGCATCCCTCACCTCTGTTCGGGTAGAGCACCGGCCGCATCGTCTGACTGGCCTCGATTGCTGCCGTTCTACTCGGACACGCCGGCTATGACCAAGCGGTTCCTGCGAACTCGACCATGAACTGAAGCCCAACGCTGCGAGGCCATTCGCGCCGCGTGCTCGGTGTCGCGCTCAGGATCGCGCAGCGTTGTCGCTGGACTTTATGGCCGCGATAAGGGGCGCCATGTTGGTCCCCAACGATCCTTTGACCATGACGATATCACCGGCGCGCAAGGCCGCGATCATCGGAGCGACAAGCTCTGCCGACGTCGCGCGCCACGCACCACGCTTGTCTTGCGCAAGCGTCGCGAAGAGCCCGCGCATCAGCGGTCCGCAGGCAAAAACGAGATCGATCGCACTGGTTTTGATGGGGTCGCTCAGGGCGGCGTGCAGCTGCGGACCGAAGTCGCCGAGTTCTCGCATATCCCCCAATACGGCTATGCGACGACCGCCTCGTGTCGGTGACGCGCCCCCCAAGACACCGAGCGCTGCCATCATCGAAGCGGGGTTGGCGTTGTAGCTCTCATCGATCAGGACGATTTCGGCGCTACTCCCATCAAGCCGCGCCACGGCATAGTGGCCGCGCGCGCCGCGTCCTGCACCTGGTTGCACGCCAGCCAGCGCCGTCAAAGCCTCCGTCATGCGACCCTGTGGCTCTGCCGATTCTCCCAGCAGGCGCAGAACCGCTGCGACGGCGAGCGAGTTGACGGCGATGTGCTGCCCGGGCGTGCCGACGCGCCAGCTCTCTCCCGACTCAAGCGTCACGTCTGAACCGTCGACGCCCAGATCGATGCCGACTGGATGAACGTCGGCCGCACCGGACATCCCGAACGTGAGGATCCGCGCACCCCGTCGGATCGCTGCGTCCTCGAGGATCGCGATATGCGCGCTATCCAGCGGCAGAATCGCTACCCCACCCGGCTCGAGGCCATCGAAAATCTCAGCCTTGGCATGGGCGACACCAACTTCTCCATCCGCGAAATTGGCGATGTGCACGGGCAGCACATTGGTGATGAGTGCAATGTGCGGACGCACCAGCCGCGTCAAGGGACTGATCTCACCCGCGTGGTTCATGCCGATTTCAAGCACGGCGAATTGGGTTGCAGCCGGCATGCGCGCCAGCGTCAACGGCACGCCCCAGTGATTGTTGAACGACTTTTCCGGGGCATGGGTCGCTCCGTTGCGGGCAAGGCACGCCCGCAGCATGGTCGTCGTGCCGGTTTTGCCAGCGCTGCCCGTGACGGCAATGACGCGCGCTTGGGACCCGAGCCG
>JANOKV010000223.1:0-3429 GCA_031419415.1 Hyphomicrobiales bacterium
CGCGCCCAGCGCCTTGCCGATGGTGGAAAAGCGCTCGCCCCACTGGCCGTTCTCCACGATCAGTAAGCGTTCGCCCGGAGCCACGATGTTGAGAATGGCCGCCTCCATCGCACCTGTTCCGCTGGCCGCGAAAATGTGCACCGGCTGCGTGGTGCCGAAGATCGGTTGCAGCTTGGCGATCGTGCGCGTCCAGATGGCGCGGAACTCCGGCCCGCGATGATTGAGGATCGGACCGGCTGTCGCCAGCCGCACGCGTTCGGGCGACGGAATGGGTCCTGGAAGCCGCAGCCGATAGGTGTCGGCGGGAATGGCGGGAGTGTCCGATGGGAGAGTATTGGCGGGCATCAACGTTCTTTCTGGTTGTCCGTGTCGCCCAATCCATCGGGTCGGCGCGTCGGGCTCGTGTCCACCCGCATCGATTAGTAAACGTGCGACGTTGGCCCACCGGCTTACATCTCAGACGGGGAGCGCGGACCTCACTTCGATTTCCCGCTACTCGCACGCAACGCCTCGTGCGCCTCGATGAAAACGGCGCGCAGTTTCGCCAGGTCGAAATCGCCACCCCGCATCGCGACATCATCGAGATTGCGCGCCACGACGCGATCGGGTGACGTCGGATCGATGACGGCCAAGAACGGTATGGTGTGGAGCTTGACGCCCGGCGCGCGCGCCAGAACGACCGCCAGCACGTCGTCTCCACTCGGGATCGTCTCTTTCTGGCCTTCGTAAATATACGACAGGCCAATCTCGAGGTGCAGGAAGGCTTGGCCGAGGTCGCGGCCATCGCTTTTGTGGCCGAACAATTCGGGTCCGGGCAGATAGCGCTGGAGCGATGCGCACCAGGGACACCACGTGGCCCCAAAGGTCACGAGCAAGAGTTTGCCACTGGCTTTGGCGTCGTCGAGACCCCGGCGAAACAGCGCCATCTGGTCGTCGCACACCTGGTAGATCGCCTGATTGGGTCGCGCCGGACGGGCCGCGCGCGCGGGATCGAGATCGCAGGGGAGCGAAGTCTTCATCTTATAACCCGGCGGCGGCACGATCCACTCGGCCGCGTTCACCGTCGCCGATGCGCCAAACAGCGCCAACATCGCGACGCAACGAACCAGAAATAAAGGCATGCCGCGCACTCGCTCAGGTTAGACGATCACGAAAAAACGATACTCCGATGCGACGTGGTCGACTAGCCAGTTCGAAGTTCGACGCATCCGACCCGGCCCGCCGCCAGCCCAGCGTGCCAGCCCTCCACTTTGCTTCGACGAAGGCGGGCATGGCCTCGTCGCGTGGGATCGCGCATGAGGCAACGAGCTACTCTTTTTTGCGAAACATGGGCTTGCCCCAGGTGTGTTCGGGTTGGACTTCCGTTGGTCCGCCCTCGAGCATCGGTCGTGGCGGGTATTTGCCGAGCGTGCGCACCCGATCGTACATGACCACCGCTCCTGCCATGGCGACATTGATGCAGAACACCGTAGGGATCTTCACGATGAAGGCGCACCGCTCGATCAGCTCCGGCGATAGAGAGCCCCGCTCCGGCCCCAGCACATAGGCCGCTCGCAAGGGATGGCGAAAGCTCGGCAGGTCGATGGCGTCCTCGGTCAGCTCGATGCCGACCAAGGTGCATCCCTGGGGCAGCACCATGCTGTCAATCCCCGACCAGTTGTAGTGCGGCAGATGCTGGGTTCCCTTCGACGTGTCGGCGGCCGCTTCCAGCGCATTGTACGTGGCGCCGACGGTGAACGTGAAGCTCGCGCCGAACCCGTGGGCGGAACGCATCAGGTTGCCCAGGTTCAAACTCTTCGACATGCGTTCCGCCCCAATGGCGAAGTAGCCGCGCATGGGGGCAGGTTTATCGAGGTTCATGCAGGCGCAGCTCCAGACGGGCCAGAGGGGTCCAACGTCACGGCGCCCTGGCCAAGGCTCCGCCCGTCATCGGTATAGCAATCCCGGTCGTGCCCGGAAATGTGATCGGTAAACCGCGCAGCGACCGCACGGCGAGATAGGCCCAGGCCTCGGCTTCCATGTTGTCGCCGTCGAGGTGCACGGCTTCGGCAGGCGCGACGGCATTGTCGACGCGGGACGCAATCAGGCTCATGAGCGTGCGGTTGCGCCGCCCTCCGCCCGTGATGATCCACAAGGTCGGCTGTTCGGGGAATTGCTCGCGCGCGCGCGCGATGCTCTCGGCCGTGAACGCCGTCAGGGTCGCTGCGCCGTCGGCGGCTGATAGGCCCGCGATCGCATCGAGCACGAAGGCGTTCCGGTCGAGAGATTTGGGCGCGAGGCGCGAGAAATAGGGCAGCGACAACCAACCGTGGAGCGCCGCCGGGTCGACGACGCCGGTGGCCGCGAGTGCACCGTCCCCATCGCGGGACGTCCCCGTCTGCCGCAGCATCCAGTCGTCGATCAGCGCATTTCCCGGCCCCGTATCGAAAGCGATGAGGCGCCCATCGCGACCTATCCACGTGACGTTGGCCACCCCCCCGATGTTGACGATCGCCAGCGGCCTCCCGGGAATGCCGGCAGCCAAGGCGCGGTGGTAAACGGGGACGAGCGGCGCGCCCTGGCCACCGGCCGCGCAATCGGCCGCGCGCAGATCATGGACGACGTCGATGCCGGTCGATTGGGCGAGCAGAGGGCCATCGCCAATCTGCACCGTCAGTCCAATCTCGGGTTTATGCACCACGGTCTGGCCGTGAAAGCCGATCACGTCGATGGTGGCAGGGTCCAACGTGCAGTCGCCCAGAAAGCGCTCCACCGCCGTCGCATGCAGCTGCGTCAGCTCGCGCTCGACGCTGGCGAGTGTGCCCGGACGCGCGGTGCGCACCGTGATCGCGGTCGCATCGGTGAGGCTTTGCCGCAGGCGCGCGCGGAAGTCGTCGCTGTATGCCATGCTCGCGGCGGCCACGCGGCGCACGGCGTTCTCGCCATCCGTCTCGATCAAGGCGATATCGAGCCCATCCATCGATGTGCCGCTCATCAGGCCAATCGCGCGCATGTCCTTGCTCACGTGGGGGTTCCCGTGCAATTTGCGCAACGATTCCCTATTAGTCTGTGCAACACGGCGCTCATCCGAGAGCAACCTCCATGGCGAAGCATACTTCCGACTTCCTGAACGTCCTCGCCGAGCGGGGCTTCGTCCACCAATGCTCCGATTTCGCCGGCCTCGATGCGCTGGCGGCGAAAGGCGAGATCGTAGCCTACGTCGGCTATGATTGCACGGCGCCGTCGCTGCATGTCGGCTCGCTGATTTCCATCATGATGATGCATTGGTTGCAGCAGACCGGCAACAAGCCGATCACGCTGATGGGCGGCGGCACGACCCGGGTCGGCGATCCGTCGGGCCGGGATGAAACCCGCGCCATTCGTTCGATCGAGGAGATCGAAGCCAATAAAGACGGCATCAAGGGCGTATTCGCCAAGCTTTTGACGTTC
>JANOKV010000224.1:0-2441 GCA_031419415.1 Hyphomicrobiales bacterium
GGACTTGTCGGGGTGCAGCGGCCAATACTCGTCCGTGGTGATGGCGGTGTAGCCGATGTCCTGATTGACGAGCTGTCCGTGCCAGGGCTCGGCCACGCAGAACACGTCCATGTTCCCGACCTTCATATTCGCCACCATCTGTGGCGGCGGCACGGGGATCAGGTTCATGTCGTTGTCTGGATCGATGCCGCCGGCCGCCAACCAGTAGCGGATCCACAGATCGTGCGTCCCGCCCGGGAACGTATGCGCACCCGTGAAGACCTTGCCGGCGGCCTTGCGTTTGGCGATCGCCGCTTTGAGGGGTGACGCGTCCAGGCCGACACGCGGCTCCTTGAATTCATTGGAAACGGAGATCGATTGGCCATCCAAATGCAGGCGCGCCAACATCGCCATCGGCACAGGATTGCTGTTCTGCGTGATTTTTCCCGACGCCATCAGATAGGGGATCGTCGACAGCATGTGCGCGCCGTCGATGCCGCCTCCGGCGCCGCCGAGCGCCAGGTTGTCACGCGTCGCGGGCCACGACGCCTGCTTCGTGACATCGACGTCGGGCATGCCGTGTTTGGCGAAGAAGCCCTTGTCCTTCGCCACGATCAGCGGGCACGCATCCGTCAGCGCAATGAAGCCGAGCTTCACCCCGGCGACTTCAGGCCCAGCACTCTGCGCGAACGCGCCCGTCGGAAATTGCGCGCGAACGGCAGCTAGCGTCGCGGCCGCAGTCGCCACACGCAAGATCTGTCTTCGCGAGGCATTGCGACCTGCGGGGCCACGCTTTTCGATCGTCATATGTCCTCCAAACCCATGCCGTGTCGCGGTGTTCCGCGCTGGTAGGTGCAATTGGAGTGCCAAACTTAACCATAGCCAAAAACATCGCCAAATCAGGTGTTTCGGATGCGCACGCGCAACGTTCAGCCGAAATTGGAGGCACTTTCCGGTATGCCTGCTGGTATTTGCGGCAGGAGCGTAAATCTGCCCGTCGGCGGCCATCGCCACACCATAACCACTCCGAAACGTTGCCATGCCATCATCCGCCTGGGACGATGTCGGCCGTCGATGTGGCCCGGGCTCATGGGAAAGGCGTTGCCATGTTTTCGATTCGCGCATTGCTC
The DNA here is from genome assembly GCA_031419415.1 of Hyphomicrobiales bacterium. Classification (GTDB taxonomy): domain Bacteria; phylum Pseudomonadota; class Alphaproteobacteria; order Rhizobiales; family Hyphomicrobiaceae. The sequence continues at coordinate 1,110 of JANOKV010000224.1, forward strand.
CTGCCGGCGCTTTTCTTCGCCATCTCGACGCCCTGTACTGCCCAGACCCCTGGCGAGCGCTTGCGCACTGAACTCGAGGCTGGACGCGCGGCCCAAGCCGTTGCGGTGCTGCGGCCCCTTGCGGCCAGTAGCCCCGAAGCCCGCATGGCGTTGGGGTTTGCGCAGTTCACCCATTCGATCGAGAAACTCGTTCAAGGGCTCTATCGCTACGGCCTAAAATCGCCGAGCAACCCCTTCCTGCCGATCGTGCGCGTCCCGGTGCCCGTCAACCCGCGGGCCGAGCCGCTCGATTACGCAAAGCTTCGGGCCCTCTACCAAACACTGCTCGATGATCTGGCGACGACCCGCGCGACATTCTCCGCCCTACCGGCGAGTTCCGCCAAGATCGTCCTCGATCTCAACGCCGTGAAGCTGAGCCCCGGCGCCACTGTCGCCGGACCCCAGAGTGCCATCGGTCTGCGCGACGTCATCACGGCCATGGGGGGGCGCGCCGGCTCCAATGGCGCAATCGAGCCGTGGGACGTCGCCTTCGATCATGCCGACACGCTGTGGCTTGTCGGCTATTCGCACATGCTCTCGGCGCTGCTCGAATTCGTGATGGCGCACGACTGGCAAAAGACCTACGACGCAACCGCGCATCTGTTCTTCGAGGGCGCGCGGGCTCCGAAAGATTTCCTGCCACCCGACCCACGCGATACCGTCAACATCATGGGCGGTGGCGTCGCCGATCAAATCGCGTTTCTGCATCTCATGCAGTGGCCAGTGGGCGAGAAGGCGCGCATGAGCGCGGTGCGCGGGCATCTGAAATCAATGGTCGCCACGAGCCGCGAGACTTGGAAGGCAATTCTCGCCGAAACGGATGATGATCGCGAGTGGCTGCCCTCCCCCAAGCAACAGAACCGCGCCGTACCAAGCCTGCCGATTACGCAGGACATGGTGGCGTCGTGGCACAAGGTGCTCGATGAATTCGACGCGCTGCTGGATGGCCGCGTGCTGCTGGCGCACTGGCGCTTCAAGAAAGGCATCGACATGAGGATGTTTTTCGAGGATCCCAAACCCTTCGACCTGGTGCTCACGGTGACGGGGCATGGCCTGGCGCCGTTCCTGAAGGATGGCCCCGTCCTCGATGGAACGGCCTGGGGCCGCTGGAACGGTCTCTTCGGCAATAACTTCCTGGGCTACGCGTTCTTCATCAATTGAGGCGGCGGCCCACCAAGGCGTGGTGTTCGACGAGCGGGACACCGTCAGGCGAACACCACGGCAATTCCAGCGCTGTCACCCACCACCTCTCTCGTCGACCTTGAATTCAGCCCGCAATTGGTCTCTAAGTGC
>JANOKV010000225.1:0-15516 GCA_031419415.1 Hyphomicrobiales bacterium
GTCACCGGTATTTCCGTCGGAATCGTGCTCAGACACTCCTGCAGCCGGTAGTTGGGCACCATGCTGTTCAGGTGATGCAGGTGGTGTAGGCCGATGTTGCCGGTGAACCAGTTGAGCACTCTGGGCAGGTCGTAATGCGAGCTACCGTGGATCGCCGACATCTGGAAATCCCAGCTCTCGCCTTCGTCCCAGGCTGTTTCCTCGAACTGATGTTGAACGAAGAACAACCAGCCACCGATTACCGAGGCGCAAAGCACCGCCGGCAAAGCGATGAGCAAGAGAATTTTCACGCCGATGAGGACGACGAGGAGGCCATAGACGGCGATCAGCGCAACATCGAGACCCAGGACGCTCTTCCACACTTCGCGCGCGGGAAGCGGATGCCCCCATGGCAGGCGCTGCACCAAAACGAAAAATGTCGGAACCGCAATGAAGAACAAAAACAGCGGATTACGATAGACGCGATAGTAGACACGTTTGCGCCAGGGCAGATCGAGGTATTCGCGCACGGTCAGCGTTTCTATGTCGCCAGCGCCGCGACGGTCGAGATTTCCCGAACCTGCATGATGCATCGCGTGCACGCGCCGCCACAGGCTGTAAGGCGTCAACGTCAACACGCTGACCAGCCGTCCCACGATATCGTTGGCGCGCCGTGAAGCGAAGAACGAGCCATGCCCGCAATCGTGCTGAATGATAAAGAAACGAACGACCAAACCACCCAGGGGAATGCCCAGCAGCAGGGTCAACCAGGGAGCAGGATCGGCAAGCCAGATCATGGCCGCGACCAAAGCCAAGAATGGGATCGCTGTCGTCGCAATCTGGAAAATGGCGCGCCCGGTTGATGGCGCCCGAAACTGCGCGCAATGGCGAGCCAGAAGGCGCGCTTCATCCTTCAACGATTGACGCCGGCCGGCGCCAATTTCAGCGTGTGCCGCGTCGGCGGCAGCCAGGATTTTCTGCAAGTTCGCTGTCTCTTTGTCTGTGACGCCGTCAACCGGTCTTGGAGCGCCGGATTGCGCGAGGCGATTCGTGTACCCACCCGTTAGAAACCCGACATAGCACGACAAAGTTGCGTCCGCGATGACGCCGGCCCGCGAAACAGTGGCGCAGGGCCTGTCGCAGCCCAAAACCGCGAAAAGGCGCCGCAGGGGCGCCTTCTCTTTCAATGTTCGTCGGCCTTCAACTCTGCTTCAGCAGGCTTCGCCGTGCGGCTTCCATACTGCCTTCTTGAAGATGTGCGCCGGCTTCACCAGGACTTGCTGATCGACAGTGTCGAAGATCGGCTTGTGGAAGATTTTCTCCTGCCAAGCGGGCTTCACGATCACCTTTTCCGTTTTCGTCTCGAACACCGGCTGGTGATAGATTTTCTCGTGGTGGGGCGCTTTGACGAGCACCTTGAACTTTTTGGTCTCGTAGACGGCGGGCGTCTTGTCGATCTTCTTTTCCGCCGCCTTCACGAGCACGCGGTTGTCGACATAGACCACCTTCTCCTTCCCGTAGCCGTCGACCACCTTCTTGGCGACCTTTTCGATCTTCCAAACCGGCGGCGTGACGTGGACCGTGACGTGCTCGGGCTTCACGAGAACCTGCTTTTCGCGATCCTCGAACACGGCTGGCGTGGATTTGACTTCCCACTCGCCGGCCTTGACCAGGAATTTGCGGGTCACGTCGCCATAGACGGCAGCGTGCTCTTTCACTTCCCAACGGCCGGGTTGCTTGATGACCGCCTTTTTCACCGTGCCGTAGACGGCCTCGGTTTTCACTTCCACGTGGCACACGTGCTGTTTGTGGCCGTGACCGTGGCCATGGCCGTAGCCTTGGGCCGCTGCGCCACCCGTCATCAGGGCCGCCGACGCGAACCCTGCGCCGACCATCGCTAACATTCGCGCTGACATTTCGCTCTCCACTCCGCTCGATCTGGAACTTTGCCGGCCGTTTTCACGAGACGGCTCGAAATGGAATATACTGAACGACGTTTATGAACTCAAATCACGGGTCCGGCATTGCCGATCACAGCTTCGCGAGGTGCGCCACCAGGCCCCTTCGTCTCTACATCCGGAAGACGCCGAATTTGGTGTCCTCCACGGGCGCGTTCAGGGCGGCCGAGAACGCCAGCCCCAGCACCCGGCGCGTTTCAGAGGGCGTGATGATGCCGTCGTCCCAAATGCGGGCGGTGCCGTAATAAGGGTGGCCCTCGCGATCATAGGCTTCGAGCACGGGCTGTTTGAACTTGGCCTCGTCTTCGGCGCTCCAGGTTTTTCCCTCGGCTTCGATGTTGTCGCGTCGCACGGTCGCAAGCACGCTTGCGGCCTGCACGCCGCCCATGACCGAGCATCGAGCATTCGGCCATGTGAACAGGAAACGCGGCCCGTAAGCACGCCCACACATGGCGTAATTGCCCGCACCATAGCTGCCGCCGACGATCACCGTCACCTTCGGCACGTTGGCGCAGGCGACCGCCATGACCATCTTGGCGCCGTGACGCGCGATGCCGCCCGCTTCCGACTCGCGCCCGACCATGAAGCCGGTGATGTTTTGCAAAAACAGCAGCGGGATGCGGCGCTGACACGCCAGCTCGATGAAGTGCGCGGCCTTCTGCGCGGTCTCCGAATACAGGATGCCGTTGTTGGCGAGGATGGCGACCGGCAGCCCTTCGATGTGCGCAAAGCCCGTCACCAGCGTCGTGCCGAAATTGCGCTTGAACTCGTGGAACTCGGAGGCATCGATCAGCCGCGCGATGATCTCGCGCGTATCGTATTGTGTGGTCAGCGAAGCCGGCACGACGCCGTCGAGTTCGCCAGGATCGAAGGCCGGATCGCGCGGAGTGCGGGTCAGTATGTCGGCCCGCCGCGGTTCGGTCAGCCCAGCCACGATCGAGCGTGCAATCTCCAAGGCATGTTCGTCGTTGAGCGCGTAATGGTCGGCAACGCCCGACAGGCGCGTGTGCACGTCGGCGCCACCCAGATCCTCGGCCGAGACGGTCTCGCCGGTCGCGGCTTTGACGAGCGGCGGGCCGCCCAGAAAAATCGTCCCCTGCCGGCGCACGATGATGGTCTCGTCGGACATCGCCGGCACATAGGCCCCGCCGGCCGTGCACGAGCCCATGACGACGGCGATTTGCGGGATGCCGGCGGCCGACATGCGCGCTTGATTGTAGAAGATGCGCCCGAAGTGCTCGCGGTCGGGGAACACCTCCGTCCAGTGCGGCAGGTTGGCGCCCCCTGAGTCGACCAAATAGATGCACGGCAGCCGGTTTTCAGCCGCGATTTCCTGAGCGCGCAGGTGCTTTTTCACGGTCAGCGGATAGTAGGTGCCGCCTTTGATCGTGGCGTCGTTGCACACGATCACGCACTCGCGCCCCGATACACGCCCCACGCCCGTGATCACGCCCGCGCCGTGGATATCATCGCCGTACATGCCGAACGCCGCCAATTGCGACAGCTCGAGGAACGGCGATCCCGGGTCGATCAGCCCGAGCACTCGGTCGCGTGGCAGCAGCTTGCCTCGCGCCAAATGCCGTTCTCGCAACTTCTCCGGCCCCCCAACGGCCGCCACGGCCCGCTTCTCCTGGAGGTCTGCCACCACCGCCTGCATCGCCGCCCGGTTGGCGGTGAACTCCTCCGAAGCCGTGTTGATCTCGGAGGTCAGCTTGGGCATGGGGCGGGCTCGCAGCGCTAGGGGTGTCGAAGGGGAGCAGATGTGGTGATGAGCCGGCACCGTAGCGGGTGGCGTGGATTGGGGGAAGTGGGGCGTGCGGCGTCAAGTCGGAGCCCTCCAACACCTCGTCGCCCCGAACCCACGATCGATGCCGTCATGGGCGTCCACCACGGCGTGCGTGGTTGTTGAACTCAAGACGGCGCGAAGGGTCTCGCTAACCCTACCCGGACGAAGTTGCCCCGCCGCCAGTTGGGCCACCTATCGTCCCCAAATCGATAAATGCGAGGACCGAAACGAGCCGCAGAGGCCACGTTCGCGCCCTCTTACGTCATCCGGCGTGCATTGTGTGGCCTTCGGCTAGCGCCACAGCACCTCGACGGTGGTGAACGGGAACAAATGCCGCATTTGTTCTGGGTGCCACGAGACCCCAAGTCTAACGGTTCGCGCTGTCGGGAACACTCCACACTCCTCTGGCCCAGCCGCCGACCTGCCTTGGAGGCCAAGTCCAGCGAGGTTCGCGCGTGAAGCAAGAACGGAGGCGGCCCGAACCGCCTCATTGCGCCCATGGTCGAGCGCAATAACGACGCAAGGAAGACGTTTCTCACTCCAGCATCGCAACCCTGGTCACAACGCTTGCCGCCAGGGCTGGAACAAAGTGCACGCGTTATTTGAAAGGCGCACATGACTGCCTTGAATCCGCTGTTGTCGAAGATGTTCCGCGGTCCGCTGGACCTGAATGGACCTGTTCTCGGGCGTATCTTTTATCTCTTCGAATATGCGAGATCCTACATCGAGGAGCGGTTCGAAGCTTTCGATGCGCGCTTCGGCACGGATACATCCGCGCCCACATTCGCGCGCGGGCAAAAGACATCCGTTCACTTTTACGTGCCGACGACGGCTTCGGTGATTTACGAAATTCTCGGCTCACTTCCCGTGCAACCGAACAAATCCGTGTTCGTCGACATGGGGTCGGGCAAGGGTCGCGCGCTGCTCGTCGCGTCGGAGTTTCCATTCGCGAAGATCGTCGGCTTGGAACTCATGGAAAATCTGCACCGTATTGCGGAAAAAAATGTCGCGCGCTTCAGACCCGCATCGCAGAAGTGCAGGGAGATCGATCTGAAATGCATGGATGTTCTGGACTATTCTTACGGAGATGAACCTGTCGTCCTGTTCCTTTTCGATCCATTCGGGCGTGAGATTCTACAGCACGTCATTGCCAATCTCGAGGCATCGCTAAAGACGAACCCCCGCGAAGCCTATGTCGTCTACGTGTATCCGCAGTACGAGGATTTGCTGCAGCAATCCTCCATCCTTCACAAGGTGCGCGTCGGCGGACCGAAATGGAGACCCTGGAGCCAATACGTCGTCTATGCCGCCTCACCGACCGCAAGCGAAGGTCGCGGCGCGGCGGAAACCCTTTCGCATCCCTAATCGAGCAAACCTGCGATTCTCGGCAACCAGAGCGAGATGCCCGGAAAGTAGAGGCACAGCCCCAGACCGACGACCTGCAAGAACACGAACGGGTACATGCCCTTGTAGATGTCGGACATGGTGATCCCCGGCGGCACGGTGCCCTTCATATAAAAGAGCGTCGCCCCGAAGGGTGGCGTCATGAATGCCGTTTGCAAGTTGACCGCCACGAGCGTCGCGAACCAGGGCATGAAGTAGGCTTTGTCGCCGAGGTGATCGGCGAAATCGAGCTTCAGCAGAACCGGTGCGAACACGGGGATCACGATCAGGCAAATCTCGATCCATTCAAACGGAAAGCCGAGCAGGAAGATCAGCACCATGATGAAGAGCAGGATCTCCCACTTGGTGTCGATGCCGAAGTGAGCCAGCGTCGCAATCATCAAATCGTCGCCTCCGAGCGCGCGGAAGACGAATGAGAAGCCGGTGGCGCCCAGGAACAGGAAGAATACCAGACCGTTGTTGCGGCACGTGTCGGTCATCGCCTCGGTCAGCATTGTCAACGTCAAACGACGATTGACCATGGCCATCAACATGGCGCCGAAACAGCCGACGGCCGCACTTTCTGTCGCCGTGGCCCAACCCGCGAAAATGGACCCGAGCACGATGACCATCAGGAAGGTCATCGGTCCCAGCCCGTAGAGCATGGTGTGCCAGAATTCGGCACGGGTCTGCGGGCCGTAATCGTCGGGAATGCGCGGCGCCATCTCGGGTTTGAGGATGGCGACACCGATGATGTAGCTGAGATAGAGCCCCGAAAGCACCAACCCCGGCATCGTCGCTGCGGCAAACACTGCGCCAGCCGAGGTTTGCAACATCTCCGCCAACACCACCAGCATGATCGCAGGCGGAATGAGAATGCCGAGCGTACCGGCTGCGGCCACCGTGCCGACCGCCAGCCGTTTATCGTAGCCCGAGGCCAGCATCTGCGGCATGGCGATGACGGAGAGCATCACCACGGCGGCGCCGACCACGCCGATAGGCGCCGCGAGAATAGTGCCCATCACCATGACGGCGACGGCGAGCCCGCCCGGCACACGCCTCAGCAAGATCTCGGTGGCCGACAGCATGTCCTTCGCCGACCCGCTGCGTTCGAGTATCGCCCCCATGAAAATGAACATCGGGATCGATACGAGAATGGGATCGGCAGCGACCCCACCCCACATGCGGAAGTTGATGGTGGAAAACTGAATCAACTTGAAGACGCCAAAATACCAGCCGATGAGGCCGAACAGAAGACCGCTGCCGGCGAGCACGAAGGCAACGGGTGCTCCCACGAAAATCACGAAGAACATCGTGATGAACATGATGAGCGCGAGATTGTCGACGAAGAGGTCGAGCATCGGTGTTCTCCCTCAGACGTCGACTTGGACGTGGCCGAGACGGACATCGGCCTGCTCGGCCGTGTAGCCGCCGAACAGGAAGGCCATCAGGCGCACGAGCACGGTCAGCAGACCGAGCATCATGAGCAACAGGCCAATGAAATAGATGCCTTTGATAACCCAGCGATGGCTCAAGCCGAGCGCGGCATCGGAAACCTCGTTGGAAATCCAGGATTGCCACCAGAAATCCCAACCGTAATAGATGACGACGTACATGTAAGGAATCGCGAACAGCAGAAGACAAAAGAATTCGATCCAAGCGCGGGTTCGAAGCGACAGGTTTTCAACGTAGCTGTCGACGCGCGGATGGGCGTTGATGACGTAGTTGTAGCCCATCCAGAACGAGAACAAGGCCGTGTGCAAGTGCCATTCGAGCTCCTGCAATTTCGAGTAGGGCATGAAGGCCAGTGTGTCGGGGAAGATAGGCGCCAGCTTGCGACAGATGACGTCGAAGATGGTGACACACATCAGCACAATCAGCAGCCACATCGACGATTTGGCAATAATTTCCAGAAAGCGGTGCGATGCCGTCGCCAGCGCCAAAAAGGCATGCATTCCCTATTCCCCCTCCGAATACGAAACCCGGAAAATCAATCGGGCGCCGAGATCATCGGCGCCCGCCTGGATCACTTCATGTAGCCGTGATCTCTCCAGACTTTGTAGTCCTCGCGGAATTTGGAGTAGGAGGCCCAGACCTTGGCGAAGTTTGCGCTCTTGTCCGATTCCTCCTTCACGACCTCTTTCCACTTGTCTTCGAAGGCTTTGATGAACTCCGGGCCCCACTTCTTGATGATGACGCCCTTCGCTTGCAGCTCCTTCATTGCGCCGAACTGCTTGGCCTCGCCCTCGGAGAACTCGTCGAGCATGTTGGCTTTGCACGAGTTGACGATGATGGCCTTCTGGACCTTGGAGAACTCTTCCCACTTTTTGATATTGATGTAGAGCTGGCCAATCGAGGTCTGCTGGTGCCAGCCGGGGAAGTAGTAGTACTTGGCGGCCTGATGGAAGCCCAACGACAGATCCATGGTCGGCATCGAGAACTCGGTCGCATCGATGGTACCGAGCTGCAGAGCCTGGAAAATGTCACCCGCTTGCAAAAGCTGTGTCGCCACGCCGAGCTTCTGCATGACGCTCGCGCCGAGCCCGAAGAAGCGCATCTTGAGCCCCTTCAGGTCATCGAGCGTGTTGATCTCTTTCTTGAACCAGCCCGACGCTTCGGGTGAGATCAGACCGCAGTTGATCGGATAGATATTGAACTTGGCGTGCATCTCGCGCATCAGCTCGTTGCCGCCGCCGTAATCGAACCAGGCGAGGAACTCACCCGAGTCGGGGCCGAAGGGCACCGTGGTGAACATCGCGAAAGCCATGTCCTTGCCGGTGAAATAGCCACTCGCCGTATAGGCCATATCCAGGGAGCCGTTGCTCACGCCTTCGAAATATTGGCTGCCCGGCATGAGAGCGCCGGGTTCGAAAAATTTGATGTCGATCGAGCCGTGCGACATCTCGTTCGACATTTGCAGGAAACGAGCCTGGGCAGCGCCCAGAATTGTCATGGTGCTTGGAAAAGCACCGGCCATCTGGGCGCGGACTTTCTTGTCCTGTGCCGCGCTCGGCGTCGCATCGAAGGCGACAAGCGTAACCGCAGCGGCAATGGCGAGCCGCGTCAGTGATTTCAGCATTCCATTCCTCCCGTGTGGCCTTGATGCAGGCTGACCCACATTCTTTTCTGCGGTACATAGCCGCAACCCGAGCGTAGAGAGCACAATCGATATTGTAAATGCCGCCGTAGCCGATCCCCCAAAAATCCATCGGATCGTGGTGGCGCTAGGCCCGACTGGCGGATCACCCAACCCTTGACCACCGGAAAAGCAATTGCGTTGCGGGCCAATCATCACGATGATCGCCTCGTGATCGGCCGCAGAGCCGACGCGACCCCTGGGAGAGGATTTCACGATGAAACGCAGACACATGGTCACCGGTCTGGCTGCCGGCCTCGCAGCATTCCTGCTCAGCGCACTCCCCGACTCAGCGCGAGGCCAGGGGGCGACGGATTATCCCAATCGCCCTGTCCGCATGATCGTGCCCTACGCGGCTGGTGGCGGCACGGACTTCATCGCCCGTGGCTTGGCGGAAAAGCTCTCGCAACAGACGGGGCAGCAATTCGTTCTTGAATTCCGCGGCGGAGCGGCCGGCGCTCTGGGCGCGGAAGCCGTCGTAAAATCGACCCCCGATGGCTATACTCTGCTGCTCACCCCGCAAGCGCCCATCCAACTTATCCCGCATCTGCGCAAGCTACCCTACGATCCGTTGAAAGACCTGATCATCGTGGGGCGCATGGCGGAGCAGATCGCGGGCTTCGCGGTGCACCCGTCCGTCGGCGCCAAGACGATGACGGAGTTCGTGGCGCTGGCCAAAAAGAGCCCTGGAAAATACAGCTTCGGCACCGCTGGCGTCGGCTCCGTCAATCACCTTCGGGTCGAAACGCTCAAGCTGATGGCGGGCATCGACTTGCTGCACGTCCCCTACAAGGGGGTCGGCGAAGCCCTGCCTGATCTGCTGGGTGGCGTCATCCACCTGATGGTCGATTCCATTGTCCTGCCCTCGGCCAAGGCCGGAAAAATCGATCTGATCGCCGTGCTGACGCCTGAGCGCTATTCCGAATTCCCCAATGTTGCGACGATGCGCGAGCAAGGTTTTGCGGACTTTGACGTGCCCGTCTGGTTCGGCACCTATGCGCCGGCCGGCGTTCCAGCGCCGATCCTGGAGAAGTTGCACCGGGAAATCGCCACGATCCACACCGACGCGGAGTTCCACGCGAAGCAATTTGCCGGAGGAACTCTGGTCTACAAAGACGCGCTGTCGATGGCCCAAATGCGGGAACGGATCGCGAAGGATTCAGCACGCTTCGCGGACCTGATCCGTCGGGCAGATATCAAGCTGGATTGATGAGCCAACGATCTCTGATTGCACATGCGGCGATGGGCTTGAACTCGGCACCGTAATCGGTGGCCTTCAGTGCCTGCGTCGTGCGTCGATCTCGGCGACGCGTTGACGGAGGCGCGGGATCAGCTCGGTCCCGTACTGGTGGGCATCCTCCAAAGGTTCGTAGCCTCGGATCAGCAAACTCATGGCGCCCAGCTCATAGTAGGTCGCGAGCGCCGCTGCGACCGTATCGGGTGAACCGACGAGTGCGGTGGAATTGCCGCGCGCACCGGTTGCTTCGGCGAGCTTCATCCAGAGGCACGTGTCGTGGACGTCGCTGGCGGCAGCAGCAGCGAGCAGGCGTTGGGAGCCGACATTCTCCGGCGTGGGCGCAGCGGCTCCACCGCGGCGCGCCTGCACACGCGCAAGGATCGATCGCGCCCGATCCCAGGCTTCGGCATCCGTTTTGGCCAAAATGGGTCGGGTCGATAGGCTGAAGCGGGGTGCTGTTCGGCCGGCAGCTATGGCCGCTGTCTTGACGCGCGCCATGAAGGCTGCCGTTTCGGCCAGCGGTTCGCCCCACAGCATGAACACGTCGACGTGGCCGCTGAGCGCGGCGATGGCATCGTCGGAGCCACCGCCTCCGTAGACGGGAATGTGCGGTATCTGCCGGCACCGGATATCGGCATGGGCGCCCGCGATGCGGTAAAATTCACCCGTGTGATCGAACGGAACCGTCGATGTCCAGGAACGGCGCAGCACGTCGATGTACTCGCTGGCGCGGCGATAGCGGGCAGCGTGGTCGGTATGGTCGCCGTCTCTGGCCTGATCGACATCACTGCCGCCGGCGATGATGTGGACCCCGAGGCGGCCATCACTCACCTGGTCGAGCGTCGCCAGTTTTCGGGCGGCGAGCGTTGGCGCAACGAATCCTGGACGATGGGCCAGTAGAAAATGCAGTCGTTCGGTGACAGCGGCCGCGTGTGCACCGACCATAAAACCGTCCGGTGCGTCTGAAAAATAGCCGATGAGAACCCGGTCGAAATCAGCCTCTTCATGAACGCGCGCAGTGTGCGTGATCACGTTCACATCGAACGCTGGACCTTGGGGGGCGATCACCTCCGACGAGATGCGTGGGGCAATCCAGCCGATCATCTCGACGGGCATGCTCGAGTTCCTGTGTGGTCACCGCAGACTATGTCGCCCGCTTGCGCTCCGCGAGCGCTGCTCCGAAGGCCTGGAACAGCGCCCGGTTGATCGGGTTACGCTGCGGATCGTACTCGGCATGCCATTGCACGCCCAGCGCAAATCCCGGTGCATCGGCGATGCGGATGGCTTCGGGCGTGCCGTCTTCAGCGACACCCTCGATGACGATGCGCTCGCCGGGAATGAGGATACCCTGGCCGTGCAGCGAATTCACCCGGATGTGCTCGCAGCCGAGCAGTCGCGCGAACGTGCCACCCGGCACCAGCGTCACATCATGGCGGTCGGCGAAGACGACCTCTGGATCGGGGTGGATTTCCCCCGTCTCGAGGCGCGTCATGCGATGGTTCTTGCGGCCCGGCAGCTCGCGAATTTCGGGGTGGAGGGAACCGCCAAAGGCGACGTTCATTTCCTGAAACCCCCGGCATATGCCGAAAATAGGAATGGAGCGGGCAACACAGGCGTCGATCAGCGCGAGCGCCACGGCATCGCGCCGTTCATCGTAGGGCTCGTGCCGAGCGTGGGCTTCGGTGCCAAATCGCGTCGGATGCACATTGGCGCGCGCACCCGTCAGGAGGATGCCGTCGACAACGCTCAGCAGGGCGTTGGTGTCCGTGATTTCGGGCGCGCCGGCAAACATGAGAGGGAGTGCACCGGTAACCTCGGCAATCGCGCGCAGGTTCTTTTCACCGACGATTTGCACGGTGAAGCGATTGTCGACGAGATATGCGTTGCCAATCACGCCGACGACCGGTTTCGACATCCTCTGCCAAGCTCCCGCACCCGTTGCCTCGCGCAACGCGCCTACCCAGCCCCTTTAATGCGCAGGGCGGCAAATCGGGTCAAGACGCAGCAGTGAAGCATGACCCCGAGGGGGCCGCGTTACCTCAGATTCCCACAGAAGCGCTGGATGCGGCTGCACGCTTCCTCGAGGTCCTTGTTGGCCAAGGCGTACGAGACACGGAAGAACGGCGACATGGCAAAGGCTGCGCCGTGCACGCAGGCGACGCCCTCTTCCTCGAGCAGCGCCGTGACGAAATCCTCGTCGTTGGTGATTTTCTTGCCTGACTTGGTCGTCTTGCCGATGTTTTCAGCGCAGGTCGGGTAGACGTAGAACGCACCTTGGGGCTTTGGGCACTTGATGCCCTTGGCCTGATTGAGCATCGACACGACGAGATCGCGCCGTTCGCGGAACTTCTCCGCGTTGATCGGGATGAAATCTTGCGGCCCGTTCAGCGCCTCGACGCCGGCCCACTGGGAGATCGATGAGGGGTTGGAGGTCGACTGACTCTGCAGCTTGCACATGTTCTTGATGAGCTGTTCCGGCCCACCGGCATAACCGATCCGCCAGCCGGTCATGCAGTAGGCTTTCGACACGCCATTGACAGTCAGTGTCCGCTCGTAAAGCTTGGGCTCGACCTGCGCGATGGTGAAAAACTCGAGCCCGTCGAACAGCAAGTGCTCGTACATATCATCCGTCATCACCCAAACGTGGGGGTGGCGCAGCAGCACGTCGGTCAGCGCTTTCAACTCGGCGTGCGTGTAGGCCGCGCCCGTCGGATTGGACGGCGCGTTGAACATGAACCACTTGGTCTTGGGCGTTATAGCGGCGTCCAGAATCTCGGGCCGCAGCTTGTAGCCGTCCTCGATCCGGCAATCGGCGAAGACGGGCTTTCCCCCGCAGAGCTGCACGATATCGGCGTAGCTCACCCAGCAGGGCGCCGGCATGATGACTTCGTCGCCGGGGTTGATGGTGGCCATCAGAGCGTTGAACAGCACCTGCTTGCCGCCCGTGCCGATCGAAATCTGGCTGCGCTTGTACTCGAGGCCGTTTTCGCGCCTGAATTTGGCGACCACGGCATCCTTGAGCTCGGGAATACCATCGATGTCGGTGTACTTGGTTTTCCCCGCATTGATCGCCTTGATGGCGGCGTCCTTGATGTTCTGGGGCGTATCGAAGTCGGGTTCGCCTTGGCTGAGGATGATGATGTCGCGACCCTCGGCCGCCAGCGCGCGCGCTTTCGCGGACACGCCCATTGTCGCGGAAACCCCAATGCGATTGATAGCGTCAGAATAAAAACCCATGGCGCGGCGCCTCGGTCGGTATGCGAATGCCGGAAGTTGGCTCGCGTGGCGGTGCTTCGTCGAAAGCGCGCGGACCATAGGCGCGTAAGAGTGGGAGTCAAGGTGGTGCAAGGGCCCAAATTGAACCACCCCGTCCTATTCTACCGTCATTCCGGCCGAGGAGCGGCGTCTATGCCGCGACGAGCACCGGGGCCCAGCGCAATATGCGTCCGAACGACACCATCCCGAGTGCTTCGCGCGCTTCTCACGCTGGGTCCCGCATAGCGTTCGGCCTGTAGCCTCACGTTTGCGGGATGACGAGGGGGTGAAACGCCCGTCCCCACCTGCGTTACGGGTTGCGGTCGCTGCCGCAGCCCATTAGATACTGCCCTGGGAGGTTGGTGGCGGACGTGTCCCTCGCCAACTGGGTCAGGTCCGGAAGGAAGCAGCCCCAACGAATCGGATGCGGGTCGTCGTCCAGCCTCCCACTTGCCTCGCGCGCAGGCGCCCGAATTGTGGTGGCAAGCCCCGAGGGGGGCCAACATTCCACATCGAGGCGCCACCTTAGGTCGACGCTCCGCGCCTTCAGGCTCATGCACAGCGGGTATGAATGGCAGACGATCCGACCCTCCCGAACGATGATCGCGCCCTGGATGGCGGCACTATCGACATGTTCGGCGGCGAGAGCCGTGGCGAGGTGGCGCGCGGCTACGTCGTGCTCGCCCGGAAGTACCGGCCGGCCACCTTCGAGGACCTGATCGGCCAGGACGCGATGGTGACGACGCTGCGCCATGCGTTCTCCGCCGATCGCATCGCGCAGGGCTATATGCTGACGGGCGTGCGCGGGGTGGGCAAAACCACGACGGCGCGCATCCTCGCGCGGGCTCTGGAATATTTCCGTCCCGACCTGCCCGATCGCCCCTCGACGGATTTGTCCGAGCTCGGCGTGCATTGTCGCGACATCATGGAGAGCCGCCATCCCGACGTGATCGAGATGGACGCCGCCTCCAACACCGGCATCGAAAACATCCGAGAGATCATCGAGAGCGCCCGCTACAAGCCGATCGTGGCCCGCTACAAGGTGTTCATCATCGACGAAGTCCACATGCTGTCCAAGCCTGCCTTCAACGCGTTGCTGAAAACGCTCGAAGAGCCGCCGCCGCATGTGAAATTCATCTTCGCCACCACAGAAATTCGAAAAGTCCCAGTGACGGTGCTGTCGCGCTGCCAGAGGTTCGACCTGCGGCGCGTCGATGTGCCGACGCTGGCCGCCCATTTCGAGCGCATCGTCGCCAAAGAGGGCGCCAAAGCCGACGACGAAGCCTTGGCGCTGATCGCCCGCTCGGCTGGCGGATCGGTCCGAGACGGGCTGTCCGTGCTCGATCAGGCGATTGCCACAGCGGTCGGCGAGCGCGGCTCGGGCTCAGCGAAAATCGAGGCGGCGGCCGTTCGCGCCATGTTGGGCCTCGCGGATCGAGGCCGCCTGTTCGACCTCCTCGATCACGTGTTCGCGGGTCGGGCCGGCGCGGCGCTCGATGCGTTCGCCGCGCTTCACGCCGATGGCGCCGATCCGATCCAGGTACTCGAAGATTTGGCGGAGGCCGTCCACTTCGCGACCCGGTTCAAGGTGGCTGGCGAAAAAGGCGGCGGCGATGGCCTGTCGGCCGAAGAGCGCCAGCGCGCCGACGCATTGCAGCAAACTCTGTCTGTGCCGGTGCTATCGCGGGCCTGGTCCATGCTGCTCAAGGGCCTCGAGGACGCCGCGCGTGCTCCCGATGCCGGCGCTGCCGCTGAAATGGTGTTGATTCGAATCGCGCACGCGGCCGATCTGCCGAGCCCCGAGGAGATCATTCGCACCTTGGGTGGCGGGACCATGACCCGCCGCGCCAAGCCGGCCATCCCAACCCCACCTGCGGCAGCGAACGGCGGACGCGAGACGCGTGCAATGATTGCACCCGCCGAGACTGTCCCGATCGCGATCGAGCCACCCCCGCCGACCAGCCTCGACGACTACGGCGCATTCGACCCCGCAGCGGCAAGTGATGACACGCTGGCGTCTGATGACGACCGCGACGAGACCGACGGCACCGAAAGCCCGCAGGCGCGTGCTCCGCAGATGCCCGATCCCCAGACGTTTCTCGAGGTGGTGGCGCTGGTCGCCCAGCGCCGCGACGCGCGCCTCAAGGTGCATCTCGAGGAGCACGTCGGCCTCGTCAAGTTCGACCCGGCCGGCGCGATCGAGGTCAATCTGCTACCTGATGCGCCACCTGAAATCGCCAATGAGCTGCGTGAGAAGCTCAACAAGTGGACGGGGCGACGGTGGATGGTCGCCGTCTCGCGCGCGGCAGGCGAGCCGCCTCTGGGCGTCCAGGAGCGCGCGCGGGACGCTGCTGAGCTGGAAGCGCTCAAAACCCATCCAGCGGTGGCGGCCCTGCTGGATGCATTTCCCGAGGGACGCATCGAAAGCGTGCGGGCCGTGACGCCACGCATCGAGGACGACCAGGCGACGGGATGAGTACGATCCGATACGACCAGCACAGGAGACGTCCGTGAAAGACATTTTGGGCATGATGAAGCAGGTCCAGGAAATGCAGGGCCGCATGCAGAAGGCGCAGGAGGACCTGGCAGGGCTGCGCATCGACGGTGTGTCGGGCGCGGGCATGGTCACGATCACTCTGGACGGCAAGGGCGAGATGCGCGGCATCCGCATCGATCCGGCACTCGCCAAGCCCGACGAGATCGAAATGCTCGAGGACCTGATCCTCGCCGCCTTCCAAGACGCCCGTGGCAAGGTGGAAGTCGCCATGCAAGACACGATGAA
>JANOKV010000226.1:0-4632 GCA_031419415.1 Hyphomicrobiales bacterium
CGCGGCATGCAGCATCAAGCCTCGCTCTTGCGGACCGGGCTCCTGGCCCAGGGGCGACAGAGGTTTCAACCGCAGAATATGGCGCGCATAGATGGCGTATGGATTGGCCATCCACGTTTCGATCTCCGACACGCTCGCCCGCTGGGGTCGAAGCGCCAGCAGAGGCCGAGGCTCGGGCGCTGATATGTGCGGACGTTTGCCCGCCATATCCCGCGCCCCGGCCCAGGCGAGCCACGGCTGCGACGGCGCCAGCGCGTCGCGCATATCCAGCGCCCCGAGCAGCGCCTCGATCCTTTGCAGCCAGCGTGACGGCACGGTCGGGGTGCCTGCGACCTTGTCGGCGCGCGTCAGGACTACCGTCTCCGCGCCCAGAAAAGTCGTCACGTCGTGGGCCGACCGGCCGATCTCTTCTTCGGGGATGGGAAGGCCCAGCGTGCGTCGCATGCCACGATTGAGCCAAGGGCCCGGATCGGCCGCTGCGGGCCACGTTCCCTCGACCAACGCGCCGAGAATGAGAACATCGGGCTGTTGCAGGCGGGCTTCATAAGGTCCCCAGATGAAGAGGCGCGGATGCACGGGAATGCGGGTGCGCACCGTCTCGGACGCCACCAAGGCCCGGTACGCGTCGGGGTAGTCGCGGGCCGGCAGGGCGATGGGGGGGAGCCGAGCGTCATCGAGGTTGGCAAACACGGCCGCCGCAGCCTCGCCGGCCTCTTCTCGCCAAACTGGCGATGCCTCGTCCGCGTCCGCATCGGCGGGCGTGGCCAGGGCTTCGGCCGTCGCCGCATGCGCCCGCGCCAACACCGCCAGCGGCAGCCGCTCGTTGCTGTGCATCAAGTCATGCAGGGGGCCGAAGGCGGCCTTCACGCGTTGCACGAGGTCGCGCACGGCGGTCGCATCCACGTGGCCGCCGGGTTCTCGGATCCGCGCCTCGACCACCGCCTCCACGCCGACGAGCCCGCGGCCGAAGTACGGTCGACGGAACACCGCCAATTCGAGCTGGCGCGCCGCGCGACGCACGACGCCGACGTCGAGGCCGAGCCGTGTCAGAGGGTGGCTGAGCAACGCCATCAGCACGGCCGGCGCAAAATCTTCGGCCACCACCTCGGCGACGAGATCGAGAAACGCCCCGGGCATCGTTTTGCGCAACGGTCGTCCAGCGCTGTCGTCGACCCGAATACCCCAGCTCGCCAGGCGAACGCCAACGCGCCGGGCGAGCACACGATCCGGCGTGACGAGGGCGGCCGTGCGCGCCGGCGTTTCGGCTGCCTGCCGCATCACGAGCGCGATCGCTTCCGCCTCTTCCTCGGCCGATGGCGCAGCAATGAGGCTGACCCCCGCCAACGCCTGTCCGACACGGTCGCGATCGACGCTGGCGCTCCAAGCGCGCCATTGGTGCAATGTGCCCGTCGGCCGCAAGGCCTCGCAGATCACCGCATTGCGCAGGCGTTGCGGCGGCGTCAGGACGGCGCCGGGCAGCTCCACGACGTCGGCGCGGGACACGCCGAGCCCATCGAGCAGGCGGCTGAATCCGTATTGCGGATGTTCGTATCGGCCTTCCCGGATCGCCTCCCAACTCGCTGCGTCGAGATGCTGATCGAGTGCGGGCAGCACGATAGCGCCCATGGGATCAGCGAGCACGACCCGCATCAATTCGGACGTGGCGGGCACCGAGCCCGTCACGCCGGCGATGATGACGGGTGCGCGCAGCGGATGTTCGCCAATCCGCCGCGCCTCATCGAGGATCAGGGCGTTGCGCCGCTGCGCGGGTGAAAGTCTGTCCTGCGCTGCGAGGTAGTGCGGCCAATGATCCGTGACGATGGTGAGAAACCCCAGCGTCTGCTGCCAGTGGGCGGCGTGCTCGTCCGGCACGAGCTGCGCCAGGCCAGCGAGCGAGATATTTTCGGTCTCGATTGCATCCATCAGCATCGCCAGCGTATCGGCGAGCCCAATCGCCTGGGCCGGCGTTCCCGCGCCCGCGACGAGTGCGAGATCAGCATCGTCTCGACCAGCGGACCGTCGCAGAGCTTCGGACCAGGCCATGACCAATTGCGTGAGGACGAGGCGGCGTTCCAGCGTCCCGATCGCTTCGGGAATATCGGCGTCGCCGTGTCCGAACACACCAGCCGACGCGCGACCGATGAGGCTCGCGTCCTCGTCGCTCTCGGCGATGGGGCGGATGGCGGGAAGCAGCATCGCCCTGCCGCCGCCTGCCTTCAAGAACGCCTCTTGCAGAGCCCGCGTCGCGCGCCGCGTCGGCAACAGAATGGTGATGTTCGGCAGATCGAGCTGCGGCGGAGGCGGGCCTCCCGATCGTGGGAGCTGACCCGCCAGAATGGCCCCCGCCAGGGCCTCGAGAAACGGCCGACCCGGCGGCACGGTGAAAATGGCGCTTGGGCGCGGCGGAATCATCGCGGGCCCGCTTGGGCGAAGCACTGCTCGGCGGCAGCATGGGCGGCTGGGTCACCGACGTGCATCCACGTTCCCTCGAGCACTCGTCCAACGACGCGCCGCGCGGCCATGGCGCGGTTCCACAGCAGGTTGAGTGAGAAGGCACCGTCCGGCGCACCAGCGAGAAGGCGTGGATGCAGGATCGACACGCCGGTGAACACGCATGCCGCCCTCGCACCGGCCGCCGGCCGCGACACGCAGCCATCGGCATCGAGATCGAAATCACCGCGACCCGCATAGCCCACGCTGCGGGCTGGGTCCGCCAGCAACATCAAGCAGTCCATGCGCGCCTCGTCCCACTCGGCACACAGGCGCGCCACGGTCCTCTCGTGGGATTCGAGCCAAATCGAATCCGAATTGTGCACCAGAAAGGCCTCACGACCGAGCAGCCCGCGATCAAACGCGCGTTTGACGCCCCCGCCGGTCTCGAGCAGCACGTCGCGCTCGTCACTGACGAGGATGCGCGGCTGACGGCGACCCGCCAGGTGCGCCTCGAGTCGATCGGCCTGGTAATGGACATTGATGACGGCGGTTCCGATCTCGGCCCCGGCCAGACGATCGAGGACATGATCGATGAGGGCGCGGCCGGCCACTCGGACCAGCGGCTTGGGTGTCGCCGGATCGAGGGCGCGCATGCGCGTGCCGAGGCCAGCGGCGAGCACCATCGCCGTTTCGGGTCGAAAGCTCATGAAGGCGTCATAGCAAGTCCGCCGCGTCGGGTCACGCGATGAGCGGGCGGTTGCGCACATCCAGGGGGAAATGCCGATCGTACCAATGCCGCAACGGCATCAGTTCGGGATGCGCGAGGTTGCGCGCCAGATAATCCCAAGTGCGGGCCACGTGCTGGAGATACTGCGTCTTGCCATCGCGCTTCCATAACCGAACCCACAGGCCAACCAGGCGGGTATTGCGCTGCGCCCCGAAGCTGGCATAGAGCGCCGCGAACCGCTGCGGGTCGAAAGCCGGCTCGAACTGGGCAACAGCGGCGCAATAGCGTGCGAGGCCCGCGCGCTCGAGCTCGAGCGAAACATCGACGCGGGCGTCCTGCAACAGAGCCGCCACGTCATAGGCCCAAGGCTCGGCCAGGGCGTCTTGGAAATCGATGACGCCCACCCTGGCCGGGCCCTGCCGGTCGGGTAACCAAAACAGGTTGGGCGAATGGTAATCGCGCAAAAATAACCCAGCGGGCTCGGCCAACATCGCGTCGAGGATCGGCGACCAGAGCGCCATCAAGTCGCGGCGCACCGTCTCCGGGGCGGCCGTTCCTTTGACGGCTGGCCAATACCAGTCGAGGATCAATTCGATCTCGATCTCGAGGGCCGCACGATCGAAACGGGGCGGCCGATAGAGCGTCCCGTCCGGCAGAGGCAATGCGGCTGGCAAGGGCGTCTGGCGCAAGGCGACCAGGGTGTCGACGGCCGTGAGCCACAAGTCTCGCTGGTCATAGCCCTCGCTGACGGCACGGCCGAAGGTCAGATCTCCCATGTCCTCGAGCAACACGAAGCCGCGGTCGAGGTCCTGCGCGATGATCCCGGGGACAGACAGTCCGATGCGGCCGAGCGCAGTGCCGAGGGCCACGAACGGCGTCACGTTTTCGGCGAGGCGTGCGATGCGGCTGTAGGATTGCCCGTCCCGAATGGGCGGACCGTCTGGCATCGCGGGCGAATCCATGAGGACGAGGGACTCGCGGCCGCTCCGGATGACGCGGGCATAACCGCGCGTCGAGGCATCCCCCTGGAGATAGGCCAAATGAACCGGCGGTTCGGACCCCAGCGCGACATCCAAAAACGCCCGCAGCTCGACCAACCGTTGCAAGCGTGGCGCCCACGAGCCGTGCGCGGTCACGGCTACAGCGCGCAGATCGGCGTTCGGTCCGTCCGACAGTGTGATGTCCAGTCGGTCGCAGCTGAGCGCCGGCTCCACCCGCTCGGGCCATTCGACGAGAATGAGCCCATCGCGGCCAGCCTCTTCGAAGCCGATTTCGACGAGGTCATCGGCGCTGGTCACCCGGTAGAGGTCGAAATGGGCGACGGGCAACCGCGGCGTCCCATAGGTCTGGACCAGGGGAAACGTCGGACTGGGCACCTCGGCGTCCGGATCGCTCAGCAACGTCCGGATCAGCGCCCGTGCGAAGGTGGTTTTGCCCGCACCCAGATCGCCCCGCAACGCAATGACGTCGCC
>JANOKV010000227.1:0-10875 GCA_031419415.1 Hyphomicrobiales bacterium
TCCAATAAGTTTGGTTCGATGCTGGTGACCACCGGCAACAAGAGCGAGATGTCCGTCGGCTACGCCACCATCTACGGCGACATGAACGGCGGCTTCAATCCCATCAAGGACCTTTACAAGATGGAGGTCTATCGGTTGTGCCGGTGGCGAAACACTCATGTTCCGAAGGGCGGAAAGGCGCCGGGCGGCATCGTCATCCCTGAAAATATCATCTCGAAAGCGCCCACGGCCGAGCTTCGCGAGAACCAGAAGGACCAGGACTCCCTGCCGCCCTACGAGGCTCTGGATGACATTCTGGCGTGTCTCGTCGAGCACGAGATGCCACTTGCGCAGATCGTGGCGCGAGGTCATGCCCCGGACCTTGTGAAGCGCATCGAACGGCTGCTCTACCTCGCCGAGTACAAGCGCCGGCAGGCCGCTCCTGGCGTCAAGATTTCGGCTCGCAACTTCGGTCGCGATCGACGCTATCCCGTGACGAACCGGTTCCGCGAGAACATCGATGCGCCGGCGCCTGCCGTGAGGGGAGCTTCGCCAGCAGCGATCGTCGTGCCTCGTGCGGATGGGGGCGAGGCGTCGTGAGCGGGCTCGGGCTTGTGCTCGAGGCGCAAGGGATGTTTGATCGCTGCGAAAATTCCTGAAGATTGGTTCGCGTTCGGGCCAGGCGGTAAAGGACACGTCACTATGGACACGAAGACGGTCGCATTCGTCGGACTGGGCGTCATGGGCGAGGCGATGTGCCGGAACCTCGTCAAGAAGGGGTCCTGGAGGATCATCGGTTTCGATACCAAGCCAGATCCTCTCCAGCGGTTGAAGGCGGATGGCGTGACGCCTGCCGCTACTCTTGCCGATGCGGTTGGGCAAGCGGAGGTAATCCTCCTGTGCCTTCCCGGAGGCAAGGAAGTCGAGGCGGTGGCGCGGGGGCCGGGCGGTCTACTCGGGCTCGTGCGCGAAGGCCAGACTGTCGTCGATATGTCGACTGCACCGCCGCGTCTGATGCGTGAGCTGGAGCCATTGTTTTCCGAAAAGGGTGTCGACTTCGCCGATGCCCCTGTCGCGCGGACGCGCCGCGCCGCCGTCGATGGCACGCTCTCCATTATGGTGGGCGGATCGAAGCCGGCATTCGAGCGCCTGGCGCCGATCCTGGCGACTATGGGCACGGAGGTCACGCACTGCGGTGGCGTCGGCGCGGGCCAAGTCGTCAAGCTGATGAACAACATGGTCGTCTTCGAAACGACGATGGCCATTGCCGAGGCCATCTCGATTGCGGAAGCGGCGGGTGTCGATGGCAAGCTGCTGTTCGAAACCATGGCCAAAGGTTCTGCCGACAGTTTCGTGCTGCGCAATCACGGCATGAAGCATCTGGTGCCGCAGGACTATCCCGAGCAGGCGTTTTCGGTGCACTACGCGATCAAGGACCTCTCCTACGCGCGTGAACTCGCCCGCGAGACAGGCGTCGACGCCCGCTGCGCCGAGCTGATGCATCAAGTGTTCGAGGAAGCCGTCGCGCGCGGTGACGGTGAGCGCTACACGCCCGTGATCCGACGGGGGATGAAGAAGGGTTGAGGCGCAGCGGGTTACCGACGCAGCATTGACGGAGCGCACTGTCTTGACCGCCAATTCCCTCGACATCGATGATCAGCGGACTTTAGCGCAAGCGTGGGATGCGTCGGTCGCCGCCTATGCCGACCGTCCGTTTCTGATCATTCCGGCCAATGCCGAGCGGGATTACTTGCCTGCGGGAGCCGAAATCACCTATCGCGAGACTGACGCGCACGTGCGTCGGCTGGCGCAGATTTGGGCGAATGCAGGATATGGCGTTGGCCACCGGGTCGCGACCTTGCTCGAAAACCGGCCAGAGCACATTTATCTGAAGCTGGCGCTCAATCGCATCGGCGTCTCTATGGTCCCGATCAACCCCGAGTATCGCTCGGGCGAGATCGCCTATCTCGTCGAGCATTCCCAGCCCGAGGCGATCGTCACAATCGGGTCCCGCGCCCAACAGATTGGGGGTGGGCTCGCCGAGAGCGCCCTGAAACCCCCGGTGCTGATCGATGATGCAATTGCCTCGCCGCCGAGCCCTCGCGCCGCACGCCAGTCCGATCGACCGACGCCATTGTCGGAGGCGGGCGTCTACTACACGTCTGGCACGACGGGCCGTCCAAAGGGCTGCGTACTGTCGCATGGCTATGAGTTGTCGACAGGGACCTGGTATGCCCAGCTCGGCGGCGCGGCCACCCTGAGGCCCGAAGGTGACCGTATTTACAATCCACTGCCGCTCTATCACGTCAACGCCGGCATGGTGTCCCTGTGGGGCGCGATGGTTTCGGGCAGTTGCCAAGTGCAATCGGATCGCTTCCATCCCGAGCGCTGGTGGCGCGAGATCGCGCAGACCCGAGCGACAATCGTGCATTACCTCGGTGTGATCGCGCCGCTCCTACTCAAGCAGACACCATCTGAGGTGGATCGCCGCCACGAGGTGCGGTTTGGCATCGGGGCGGGGATCGAGCCACAGTTGCACGCGCCCTTCGAAGACCGCTTTGGTTTTCCGATGATCGAAATTTGGGGCATGACGGAAATGGTGCGTGTGCTCGGCGATCATATCGCGCCGCGCCAGATTGGCGAGCGCACGTTTGGCCGTGCCGTCCCGGGCATCGATGTGCAAGTGGTCGACGAGAACGACACGCCGGTGCCCGATGGCATGCCGGGTGAAATGCTGGTTCGCCATTCCGCCCAGACGCCACGGCGCGGCGCGTTTTCCGGATATCTGGGCAACGAAGAGGAAACCGAGAAAGCCTGGCGGGGTGGTTGGTTCCACACGGGCGACGTGGTCTGGCGTGGCGCAGACGGGATGCTGCATTTTGTCGATCGTCGGAAAAACATCATTCGCCGGTCGGGAGAAAACATCGCAGCAGCCGAGATCGAGGCGCTACTGTTGACCCATTCCGCCGTGCGGCAGGTGGCCGTGATGGCGGTCAAGGATGAGGTGCGTGAGGAAGAGGTTTTGGCGTGCATCGCCTTGAAATCCGAACCGCAGTCCCCTCGCGCCGATCGCGCCCTGGCGGAGGCTTTGTTCGCGTTTTGCCACGAGCGCGTCGCCTACTACAAAACGCCCGGTTGGATGTGGTTCACCACCGATTTACCGGTCACCGGATCACAGAAAATCCAAAAGCACGTCATCTTCCCGCACGTGGCCGATCCGCGCGACGCCGCTGGCATGCACGATTTGCGAGCGCTGAAGCGGCGGCGGTGACGCCCCGCGCGCTACGTTCCCAGCGTCTGGCGGTCCGCGGCGCGCCATTTGAGGTGCAGCCAGAACGTGGCCAATAGGATGGCCAACATCATGGGCAGCGCGCTCAGGTTGAGCGTGATCCACCCCGCCGTCGCGTGCATGAACCCCGCGGCGGCAGCTGCCGCCGCCGTTGTCGCGTAGACGATGAAATCGTGGCTCGCCTGCACCTTGGCCCGCTCCGCCGGCTCATAGGTGCGCGTCAACAGGGTCGAGCCGCCGAGGTAGGTGAAGTTCCAACCCAGGCCCACGAGAATATTGGCGATCATGAAGTTCCAGTAGTCGACGCCGGCAATGTTGACCAGCGCGCAGCCGATTTCGATGACCGCACCCACGGCGATGATAGGAAGGACGCCGAAGCGCTGAATGAGGTGGCCGGTAAAGAAGGAAGGCAGGAACATCGCGATGATGTGCGCCTGGATGACCGTGGCGCTGTGGCCGAACCCGTATCCGCACCCGATCATCGCCAGCGGTGTCGCTGACATGACGAGGGTCATGACGCCGTAGCCGAACATCGAGGATATGAGGGCGGTGATATAGATCGGCTGGCGCATGATTTTGGAGAGCGGGCGACCATCCGCGGCGCGCTCGGCGGAGGTCAATCCCGGAATGCGCAGTGCCTGGAGGAGCACGAGACTTGCGGCTCCAACGAGCGAGATCGCCAGATAGACCCCCAGGAACGTGACAGGGGCGAACCAATCGACGGTGAGCTTGGCCAGCTCCGGCCCAATCAATCCCGCAGCAATGCCGCCGGCCATCACGTAGCTGATCGATCGCGGCTTCAGGGCCACCGGTGACACGTCGGCGGCGGCAAAGCGATAGTACCAGGCGAATGCCGCCGATGCGCCTTGCAGGAGGGCTGCGATGCAGAGCAGATCGAACCGCTGCGTCCAGACGGCCAGGCTGGCCATGGCTCCGAACAAAATGGCGAGAACAGCGCCGATCGTAAACCCTGCGCGTCGTCCAATCCGTCCCATCAGAAGCGAGGCCGGGATCGTCGTCAGCATAATGCCGGCGTGATTGAGAAATATCGGCACGGTAGCCAGAGACTTTTGGTCGAGCATGGCTAGCGCGGCGAGCGGCGTGGTCACAATTCCCATGGCCTGGGTCGACATGAACAGTGCCTGGGCGACCGCCAGCAGCGGCACGTTGCGCAGGTGGCTCGACGGCGCGGGAGTGGTGGCGGTCATCGCAAATTCGTTCTCCGGCCAACCCCAGCACGAAGAATATTCTCCTGCTGGTCACGGTCATAGAGGATGGACGTGGCCGTGTACGGTTTGCGCGACTTGGTGAGACACCACGCCTCATTAGAAAACGGATAACGCCTCGACGGCACACTCGAAGGTGCAGCGCACTGCGGTAAGGAGCCAGTGAACACGAGTAAGATATCCTGCAATATGCCTAAAATAGAGATTACATGATGATTAAAAGGCTCAAGCGATCCATTATTTGTTGACATAATCATAAAATGCACTTTAATACGTCTTGTTTTAGAGATCTTCTCGCGCATGGAAGGTCGATGGCAGGGCGGGACGAGAGGGCTTCCTCTCGGCAATGAGGGGTCATTCATGAAACATGCAGTAGTCGTTGACGCACGAGCCGCCGTGTCTAAACCGCTCTATGGACAAGTTCGAGAATTGCTTTTGGGCCGCATCGGGAAGGGCGAATGGTCTCCCGGTGAATCCTTACCCAATGAATTCGTTCTGGCCAGCCAGTTCGAAGTCAGCGTCGGCACCATCCGGCGCGCCATCGAAGGGTTGGAAGACTCCGGCGTCGTGGTGCGCAAGCAGGGGCGCGGCACATATATATCCGGACAGGGTGCTCAGGCTTTGCAGAATAAATTCATTAATTTGCGGACAACGGCGGGTGGCCAGCTTCAATTGTCCTACCGCGTTGTCGACGTCGTTCACCGCGAGGCGACGATCATCGAGCGTAACCGTTTGATGTGCAGTGACCGGGAAGAGGTGATCGAGATCCGGCAGAGAGTGCATGCCGGGGCGCGCTCGATTGGGATCGAATGCGCGATGGTCACGGCACGCATGTTTCCTGATTTGAACATGCAGTCGAACTTCAACCAGCATCTCTATCCGGTGTTCAGCGAACACGGCGTGCTCATCACGCGGACGGATGAGCGGATCAGTGCCGGAGGCGCCGATGCGCTGATCGCCGAGCAGTTAGAGGTCGCTCCGGATCACCCAATTTTGAAGATCGAGCGGGTGGCTTACGCCCTCAACAGCCAGCCGGTGGAATGGCGGGTGTCGGCATATATCTCTGCCGAAGTGTCTTGCGCAGCTTCGATCTGATGTTCTGGCGGGAGACGATCCATCTTCGACTTATTCCAGGCAGCGGATGTAGTGCGCGATGGCTTGCTCGATAATCCGGATAGCGGCCTCCGTCGCGGGTACATTTTCCGGTGCCGTAACGAGGCCGGAAATCGTGCCGAACGGGTCGTTACAGAGTTCTTTGAACAGCAACCCAGTTTCCCGCAGTTCAGCGAACGTCAGATTATCTGGTGCTGCAATGTGTTTGGTGCGTTTGTGGCGAATGACGATCGTTGCCAGACGCCAGGCGGCCGCGTCGGCGTCCGAACGGCGAGGCGGCTCGTTGGTGGGCGACTGGACTGAACCTCTGGCGATGTCAGGGAAACGGTCCAGGGGCTCCTGTGGTCCCGATTCAAAGCCGGGCGCCTGTTTTGCCGACGGCATGCCTCCGTCGACACCGAATAACTCGTTGGGTGATGCGGGTAGATGTTCGAAGAACAAGTAGAGATCGTCCAAGTCCGGTTCGGAATCGCCACGCTCGTAGCGGGTGTAGCGATTTTCCGGGATACCGAGCGCTTGGGCGAAATGACGTGCGGCGGCAAAGCCTCGCTCTTGCCGGAGGCGCCGCAGGCGGTTGGCGAAACGATCCCTATTCACGCTCATGGGTAGTCTTTGAAAAATGGCTCTGCATCAAATCCACATCCGGCACCGCCGCTTGATCGTACCCATCGGTTCGAGGCCGCGAATGTGCGAAATGAGATGAACACGGTTAGTAATCCGCTCTTGGCTGCGGTTCAACTCATATCGTTTGTCATTTGAAGAATTTCACCATCAATCGTGGAAAAGTCGGCTGTGTCGGGCCACGCGCACGAGACTTGTCTAGGCCCACCACTTCTCCTATAGAGACACCGATCAGCAACCATCCTGCTCAGAGCCGGTGCGCCGCTTCGCACGATTTGCTCAGGCGCGCAGAGAGTCGAGCCATGAAGAAGACCGACGATTTCCACCCCAACTATCATATGGTCAAGGTCGTCATGACCGATGGCAGCGAGTTCCATACCTACTCGACCTATGGCGAGGAGGGGGCAACGCTCACCTTGGACATCGATCCCAACACCCACCCGGCCTGGACCGGCGGCAACCAGAACTTGCTGGATCGCGGTGGCCGCGTTTCCCGCTTCAAGAAGAAGTTCGAAGGCCTCTTCTGAGCCCAGGACGAACGATAAACAGCAACACGGCCCGGATACGCTCCGGGCCGTGTTCGTTTCAGGACTGTTCTGGCTGGTCGCGACTCAGTGTTTGGCGAGTTCACCAGTGCTGAACGCCGCTGCAATTTTGGCGATCTGGGAGCCGACCGGATCGGCGTCACGAGCGCGCGTCATGACGATCGCTGGGCGTTCTAGGGCATGGTCGAGCTGGACGATCCGATCGTTCATCGTGAAGCTGGCTTCGATGAGATCGCGTAATTTCTGCGGCAGTTCTCCGTAGGACGTCACGTGGGCGGGCCGACCGATGGTCGCCAGCCTGAGACGTCGACGTTTTATCCGCGCTTCCTCGACGCTCATTTCACCCGTCTTGATGGCGCGCCGGATCAGCAGCCAGGATGCGAGCTCGAGAAGGCGCGTCGTGAGCCGCATGCTTTCGCTGGCGTAAACCACGGCCATAGCCGGGCTCAGGGCTTTCACTTCGGCACGACCCGCACCGTCGAGATAGGACGCGGTCGCTTCGACCAACTCCATGCCCGACCGGAAAATCTGATCGAACTGCTCGGATCGCGTGAAATGTTCAGCGAAGGAGACAGTCACACTGTTCTTGTTTGCACTCGCAACTATCACACTCGACCTCGGCTTTTAGAAACGCATCGATACATTCTCTCACCGTTCCGCAAACTGCGACCCAAGTCAATGCTCGCGAAGCGCTCCAACACTCGCCTCGAATCGAGCATTTTTGGGGCTGCCAAAAAAAAGAGCCGCGTGTTGGCGGCTCCAAAGTCGACAGGGAGTTCGAAAAGAGAATGGTGGGAGCCATTCTCGGGTCCAGGACACTGGATGAGGCAATCATGCCAAACCTTGGTAAAAGCAGCGTTAATGAAAAATGCTTTGTAACGGCATGGTCGCGTGTGGGACAGCACGGCGAAGTCGATGGATCGGGCTCGATGGGGTGGTTTGGCGTCGGGCTTCAGCGTTTAAAAAAATCGTCGGCGGCGGCAGCGCGCGCTTTTTTCGTCTCGATCTCGGCACGCAATCGCACCAGTTCGGTCTCCAGGGCCAAAGTGAGCTGCTGCAACTCGGACACGGATAAGGTCGAAAGGTCTTGTCCCAAGTCGATGCTCATGGCGGGGCTTGCTTTTGGTTCGTCCCAGTCCACGGGGTTTCTCCACGAAACTGTTCACCACGTACAAAACGCCCGTCTTTTTCGAGGCTTGTCAGTCGCTGGGCGACATGCATCATGCCACGAATTCGTACTCCTGCCGAGGGTTCTCACATGACCAATTTGCCAGCGACGATGACAGGGGTGCGGATCGACGGAAAAGGTGGTCCGGACGTGTTGAAGCCGACCGAGCTGCCGGTGCCGACGCCCGGTGCTGGGCAAATCCTGGTGAAGGTCTCGGCGGCAGGGGTCAATCGGCCGGATATCGCCCAACGGGTTGGGGCCTACCCGCCGCCGCCGGGCCATTCACCGTTGCCGGGTCTCGAGATCGCTGGAACCATCGTGGCGCTCGGCCCCGATGCCGCTCGCTGGAAACTGGGCGACGCCGTGTCGTGTCTCGTCAACGGGGGCGGATATGCGCAGTTCTGCTTGGCAGATGCGGCTGTGGCGCTACCTGTGCCCGCAGGGTTGAGCATGGTTCAGGCAGGAGCGCTGCCGGAGACGGTGTTCACAGTCTGGAACAACGTGTTCGAACGTGGCGACTTGAAGTCGGGCGACTGGTTCCTGGTGCACGGTGGCACAAGCGGCATTGGTGTCACGGCTATACAACTGGCCAAGGCCTTCGGCGCACGCGTCATCGCCACAGCGGGGAGTGCAGAGAAATGCGCCGCGTGCGTGCGCCTCGGCGCTGAAGTAGCGATCAACTATCGCGACGAAGATTTCGTGGCGGCCGTGCGGACGGCGACTGGTGGCCATGGCGCGGACGTGATTCTGGACATGGTGGGTGGCGACTACACGGATCGCAATATCGTCGCAGCGGCGGAGGATGGCCGCATCGTGCAGATCGCGACGCTCGGTGGGGCCGAGGTGAAAGTGAACGTCGCGCGGCTCATGATGAAGCGCGTGACGCTGACGGGCTCGACCTTGCGGGCCCGCACGCGGGAGGTGAAGGCGGGGTTTGCCTCGGCCATCGCGGCCAAAGTCTGGCCGCTGATCGCGGCAGGCAAGTTCGAGATCGTCGTCGATTCGACATTCCCGCTCGGCCAAGCTGCGGACGCCCACCGGCGGATGGAGACGAGCGCGCATATCGGCAAGATCGTTCTGACTGTTTGAGCTGCTGTCTGTCGGGGGGTGACGCATGCGCCTGAAATTCCACACGCTGGACGTCTTCACCGACAAGCGCTTCGGCGGCAATCCATTGGCGGTCGTGCTCGACGCGGATGGGCTCGACACCGATCGCATGCAGACGATCGCGCGGGAGTTCAATCTGTCCGAGACGGTGTTCGTGCTGCGCCCCCAGAACCCCATGCACTCAGCATGCGTGCGCATCTTTACGCCGGCTGCCGAGTTGCCGTTTGCGGGCCATCCCACGGTGGGTGCCGCGGCGCTGCTCGCCGAGTTGCGCGGGCCTGATCCGGGCGCCAATCATGAAGCGATCGTCGTTTTGGAGGAGACCATCGGTACAGTTCGCGTCGGCGTTCGGTTCAGACCGGGCCAGGCGGTGTATGCGGAGTTCGATGCGCCGAAGTTGCCGGAGAAACTCGAGGGCGAACTCGTGCTCGACGATGTCGCGGCCGCGGTTGGATTGCAGCCAACGGAGATAGGCTTGGAGAACTACAAGCCTTCGCTTTGGTCGGCCGGAGTTCCTGGCGCGTTCATCCCGGTTCGCAACTTGGCAGCCATCAGCCGCGCTCGTCCGGTTATGAGCCAGTGGGAGCGGGCATTCGGAAAAATCACTGGATCCTACCTTTATTGCCGAGAGACGCTGCACACGACGTCCCACTTTCACGCCCGCAAATTTGCTCCGGGCCACGGTGTGCTCGAGGACCCGGCAACCGGCTCGGCGGCCGCCGCATTTGCCGCAGTCGTGCACTGTTTCGACAATCTTCCATCAGGCGAGCACCGCTACAAAATCGAGCAGGGCTATGAAATGGGTCGCCCGAGCACCATCGATCTGACGATTTCTGTCCAAGGGTCGCACGTGCACAGCGTGCGCATCGGCGGTCACGCAGTGCGCGTCAGCGACGGCGAAATCGAAGTGTGATGGGCGACGCTTACTCCGGCAACCGGTAGTCGGCGAACTGTTTGCGCAGGTCGCGCTTGGATATTTTTCCGGTGGCGGTGAGGGGCAGGGTATCGACGAAGAGCACATCGTCGGGCACCTGCCATTTGGCGAGCTTGGTCCCGACATGGGCCAGAATGTCGGCTTTGGACGGGTTGGCTCCGGGAGCTTTGACGACGACGAGTACAGGACGCTCGGTCCATTTCGGATGCGCCACGGCGATGACGGCCGCATTGGCGATGCCGGGACAGCCCATGGCGACGTTCTCGACATCGATCGAGGAAATCCATTCGCCGCCCGATTTGACGAGGTCTTTCGTGCGGTCGACGAGGGTCAAAAATCCGTCTGGCGTGATCTTGGCGACATCTCCGGTGCCAAACCAGCCGTCTTTATCGATAGCAGACTTGGTTGCTGCCTCGTTCTTATAGTAGCCCGAGACCACGGTCGGTCCGCGCACGAACAGTTCGCCCTGTGCTTCGCCGTCATGGGGTTGTCGATGGCCTTCGTCGTCGACGATCTTGAAGTCGACGCCGTAGAGGCGTTGGCCCTGCCGGGTCTTGATGGCCATGCGCTCTTCGAATGAGAGTTTCTGAAGGTGCGGTGCAAGGCGGATATACGTGCCGATTGGACTCATTTCGGTCATACCCCAGGCATGTACAACGTTGACGCCCCAGTCGCGCTCGAAAGTCTCGATCATGGCGAGCGGCGCCGCCGATCCACCGACGATGATTTCGCTGAAAATTTTTGGCTTGCGGCCCCGTTTCTTCATTTCCGCGAGGAGTCCGAGCCATACCGTCGGCACACCGAATGAGGAATAAACTTGCTCGGTGTCGAAGAGGTCGAACAAGCTGGCGCCGTCGAGCTTCGGGCCAGGCATGACCATGGGCGTGCCGGTC
>JANOKV010000228.1:0-9938 GCA_031419415.1 Hyphomicrobiales bacterium
GATGCGGCGCGCGGCTACGTCAAAAAGACCGACGTCCAGCGCCTTGCCGCCGCCCGAAAGCGGCGGGCTTGGGTGACGGAATTAGAACACGCCCGGAACGAGAGTCAGAATGAGACCCGGATACGCGAGTCAGAATGACGCGGATGAGAACATTTGTTCTCATCGCAAGCCATTGACCTGTCATTGCTTTCCTTGGTACCGCCTCCTGGGATCGAACCAGGGACCCCCAGATCCACAATCTGGTGCTCTAACCAGCTGAGCTAAGGCGGCACGCTTCGTGTGGCGGAAGCACACGAGCCGCCGCGACGCGACGGTCACGGCGGAGCTGTGAGGTCACAGTAGGTATCGGCACGAATTCGTCAAGCGGCATCCGTCCGCTTTCGGCAACCTGCGCGCAGGTGTCCCAAGGCTGCACGCATCATCGATGGCCCTGGCCGAGGGGCGACGGGCGGACGCGCGCCGTCGGCTTCCCCAGGGCCGCCATGGTCGGAGGTGCTTGGGTTTGGACCCCTCACTCGGCGGCTTTGGCGGAGGTTGCTGGTCCCC
Source organism: Hyphomicrobiales bacterium (assembly GCA_031419415.1). GTDB lineage: Bacteria > Pseudomonadota > Alphaproteobacteria > Rhizobiales > Hyphomicrobiaceae. The sequence continues at coordinate 547 of JANOKV010000228.1, forward strand.
ACGACTTGACGACGGGCAGGACTTCTTTGGCGAAGAGCTCGAGGCCACGCTTGGAGACCTCGAAGGGCGTGCCGCCGAACCGGAAGGCGACGTTCATCTCGAAGTCGCCGAGCAGTTTGCGGCGAGCTTCGAGGTCACGCAGAATCTTGTCGGGCGTGCCCCAGCTCGCAGCCTTCATGAAGCCTTCCACGGCCGCCGGCAACCCGCCGCCTTTGCGCGCGATCTCGGCCTTCTGCTGGTAGGAATCATAGCCCTTCACACTCTTGAAGTGCTCGCCCAGGAATTCGTAGTGGTGGAAGTTCGACTCGACGAACTTGCCTTGGTATTGGCGCGCCTCCTCCTCGCACGCGGCGAGGTCGGTGCCGACGATGGCGAACTCGGTGAGCAGGGGGGCTGGCGGTTTCGTGCCGTGATACGTCGTGTGCAGCTCGCGGCCCCGATCGATCATCGGTTTGCGCATATCCCACGGACGGTCGGCGAACATCACCATGTGGGCGCCGAGCTTGGCCGCAGAGTCGATCGAGTCTTCGCTCGAGGCGACAGCATAAATGCGGTCGTCGAACGAGTGCTGTGGGCGAGGGCGGATTTCGACGCGCGGCTGCTTGTAGAACTGGCCATGACCCTCGATGAAGCCGGTTTTCAGCGCGTTCACGATCATCGGTGCGGCTTCGTCGAATCGGGCGCGCGATTCATCCATGCTGAGGCGGAAGGCTTCGAATTCACGCCGGGCAAGACCACGGCCCATCCCCAAGCGCAGCTTGCCCTTGCACAGAAGGTCGACGACGGCAGCGTTCTCGGCGACGCGCAATGGGTCGTGCCAGGGAATGATGACGGCGGCCGTGCCCAGGCCGACATGGGGGCAAACGCCCGCGAGGTAGCCCATCAGGTGCAAATTGTCGGGCACGAACGAGTAGTCGTTGAAATGGTGTTCGGCCGACCACAGCACGTCGAAGCCAGAGTCGGCAGCAATCCGCGCCAAGCGGATTTCCTCGTCCCAGACGCGTTGATCCGAGCAGTTTTCCCAGCCGTAGCTGGCGAACACCATCATCATGCCGACGTCCATGGTCGCCTCCTCGTGTGTGTTGCGTGGCGCATTGGCGATCGTTGTTCCATGCGCAGCGCGCAGCGGCAAGTGCGTTTCGCGAGGGCCGCCGAACCGCTGAGCATCGAGGCGCCCGACATCACACCAGGGTCTTCGGATCGACTTCGTTGACGAGGGATTGGCCGTTGATGAAACGGGTGAGGTTGTCGAGGAAGAGAAGGTCCCAGCGCTCGCGCACGCCGCTGCCGGCGAATGACGTGTGGGACGTCATGCGCACTTTTGGATGCGACCAGAAGGGATCGTGCGTGGGCAACGGCTCTTGTCGAAAAACGTCGAGCACGGCGGCGGAGAGCCGGTCGTCGTCGAGGGCGGCGAGCAGCGCTTTATCGTCGATGACGCCGCCGCGGGCGATGTTCACGACGATCGCGCCTTTCTTGGTGGCGGAAAAGAATCGGCTGTCGGCGAGGTCGGCGGTCTCCGCATTGAGCGGGCACGCAAAGACGATGACGTCAGCCTCGGGTAGCAGGGCGGGCAGATCTGGAATCGTGCCCGCAACGTCGGCCAAGTCTTCGGTATTCCTCGAGCGGCGAATGGCGATGACTTTCGCGCCGAAAGCTTTGAGGCGCTTGGTGAGTTCCCGGCCGATCGGCCCGAAGCCCACGATCAGCCACGTGGTCTGCGAAATTTCACGATAGCGGGTGACTTCCCACGTGCGGCTGGCTTGCAGTGCGCGCTGCCTCTCGATCGGCTGCATCAGCGCGAACACTTGCGCGAAGATGAATTCGGAGATGCACACCGCTTGCGCACTGCTGTTGCAGATGCGCGTGCCTTTCTCCGCCATGGCTTTGTAGAAGGGATGATCGAGGCCTGCGTTGAAGGTCTGCAGTACACCGACGCGCTTGCAGGCGAGAGCGGTTTTGAACGCGCCCTCTTGGAAGCCATCCATGTTGATGCTGGAGTTGAGCCACAGATAATCGAGTTCGACGCCACCCGGCGCGACTGTCTTGCCGTCGATGCGAAAGTGTCCATCCTTGCCGAACGTATGCACCGTCACGTCGGGCAGGCGCAGCGCGTCGAGACGCTTGCCGATGTGCTCGAGACCTTTGTCGTACATGGCAATCATCGTGGGCATGTGGGGCGTCTCCGTGAAGGGGCGATTTTCCGATAAGAAGGGCGATGCACGGCAGGCAATCGCGTTACCGACCGCGAAACACGGGTCTGCGTTTTTCGACGAAGGCGCGCGCGCCCTCGGCGTAATCTTCGCTCGACAGGGCTTTGGCGATGACGGCCGAGATCTCTGATTTGCGCGTGTCGGCCTCTTTGGCCTCCAACGCTTCCAGCACGATCTTGGCGCCTTCAATCGAGATCGGCGCGTTCTGCGCGAGTTCGACAGCGAGCGCGCGCGCGGTCTCGAGGGCCGAGCCTTCGCCGACGGTATCGACGAGACCCATGCTGCGGCAGTCGTCGATGGCGAACTGACGGCCCGAGTAGAGGACGAGCTTGGCGTTGGCGAGGCCCACCTGCCGCCGCAGCAACTCGGACTCGATGAGGCCATAGACGTTACTGAGCCGGGCGGCAGGAATACCCATGCGCGTCGTCGCATCGCCCGTGCGCATATCGCAGGCGAGCGCCACGCCGCAGCCACCACCGAGACCGAATCCGCTGACGGCGGCGATGGTCGGTTTGGGGCAGTTCATGATGCCGAGCAACGCGCTATCGACGGCGGCTTCGTAGACGTGGCCCGCTTCGACCGTGTGGCGCACCTTGGCAAATTCGGAAATGTCAGCGCCGGCGCAGAAGTGGCCCCCGCTGCCCGTCAGCACGATCGCGCGCACGTCGGCGTGTTTGCCGAGCTCGGTGAAGAGCATGCCCATCCCTCGCCACATCGCGAGCGAGAGCGCATTGCGCTTGGCGGGGCGGTCGATTGTAACGGTCGCGACGCCGTCGGCATCGACGGCGACCAGGATGTCGTCGGTACGGTCTTGCATGAGGACTGCTTTCTGTTCAGGAATTCACAGGGGCATCGCCGGTCGCAGCGCGATCGCCGTGGGGCATGGCACGGGCGCCAGTCTTTGGGTGGGCGGCCATCGTAGCAGGCTGCGCCGCTGGCGAAAGCAGGAACATGATCCAGCGTGATGCCATCGAGGGGTTCGCGTGGCCCGCTCAGGGGGCGGTGCGGAGCAATTGCAGGCGCGCGATCCCATCCCAGGTGCGCGGCGGCGCATCGGGGTCAATGTCTACTTCCGCAACAGTCGCCCTCTTGAGGGAGGCACGCTGTTTGCCGACACGGCCTTTCGGATTTTTCTTCGGGAAACTGGTCGACATTGCAGCGCTGGCGATACGCGGCGGAGGCGACCCAGCGCTCTCGCTGGGCGCGCGTCGGCTTTCCGTCGCAGCAGGTGGACTCGGACTGCGCGGGATACTCGTCGAGGCGGCCACGTGCGCCAGATTATCGAACACGAGCGGCGCAAACGGCTGATCGATAGCCGGTGGTGGGGCCAAGATCGCTGCGGCCGCATGTTTCGTGGGCCCAGCGGCGCGGTCAATCACGACTGGGGAGGCGAAGGGCGTTGGCGGCGCGACCTCCGGTGTCGGCGGCGCGACCGGGAGTTGAGCGACGTCGGGTGGCGTGGCGGCCAGGGGCGGCACGGCGATGGAATGAAGCGCCGATGCGCGATCGCTGGCGTCGGCCAGGTCGGGGCGGGTGTTTTCCTGGGCAACCCTCGAGGGTTGCGGCGCTGTAGCGGCCGTCTCGATGCGGGTATCGACGTGCGCGATCGGCTCGTGGTTCGGCTGCAGGTTGGCCGTCAAATCCGTATGCACGCTCGACCCGATAGCACCCATCATGATCACAGCCACCAGAACCGCTGGAATCCAAACGCGATCCCGCCAGGGGGTCGTGCTCACGGACGGGGGAAAAAACTGTCGGCTGGAAGCGGGAGGCAGCAAACGGGCCGGCCGTCTCGGCGGCGCGGAGCGACGGCGCGGCAGCGTTACGGGCGGCGAGGCACGAAAACACTCGCCCACGTCGACCACCGAAAGAGGCGGGCGGGCGAGGGATACTCGAGTATTCGTTTCGTCCGTAGCACTCACGGGACGTCCTTTTGATCATCTCGAATTCAACCGAACGCACGCGTCCTGCGGATCGGCGATGCGCCGGTCAGCCGGAGGGCATTCCTGGAGAGGATTAAAACAACTTATTGAAAAAAATGTGTTGATCTGAATGATTGCCAACCTGTCGGTTAACATGTCGTAACTGCTGTCGTCTGCCTATGTCCGTCGATGAGCAATTCCAATAAGTTGACTGGTTTCTCTTTCGAGACGGATCGATGAATTTTCCGCTGGGGGCGGCCCGCGCGCGCCGCCCCGACAGCGGCCTCACATCATGCCGGTGGGGCGCGCACTGCCACGATCTTCACCTTGCTGGACGGCGAAGATCGAGGAGTAGCCGCCCGACCAATCAGGTGGAATGGGGCAAGGCCGGGGATCGACGTGGCTCCAGCGGGCGGGTTTGCCGCGAATGATACGCCCCTCGTAGGGCGAGCGAATCGGCGAGGGGACGTAAGGGAACGCGTCGGCCGACGAATAGACGTTCAGCAGAAGCGGGCGGGCAATGTCGGAGTGATTGGCCGCCGAGTAGTGCAGCATCCGGCAATTGTGCAGCGTGACCGACCCGGCCGGGCCGTCGAGATAGACTGTCTTCGACGTGTCCACTTTGACGGCATCCTCCGGGCGCAGGCAGCCGATCCATTTTCCGGTGTCGTCGTATTCTTCGTAAATCGGTCCGTCGTGACTGCCGGGAATGACGCCCAAGGGACCCTGCTCGCGGTCGCACGCATAAACATAGGTTCCGGCGGTCAGCGGCGAATAATTGGTGTGGGGCCAAGCAGGAATATCCTGATGCCACTTCACCTCTTCTCCGCCCTTCGACCATTTGAAATTGAGTTTGGAATGGTAGAATTTCACATCGGGCCCGACGAGGTCTTCGATGGCGTCGGTGAGGATTGAATTCGAGGCATAATCCCAGAACGCGGGATGATGATCGTTCGGGCTGGTCAGGCGACGCAACCGGGGATTATCCGGCGTGTGGCCCTTTTCGAGATCCCACACGGCATCGGATTTGGTAATCGCACGCGAACGCTCGACCAGCTCTTCGGTGACGGCGCGAAGTTTTTCCGTCAGGGCGTTCGGAAGAAATCCGGCGAGCAGGATGTAGCCATCGCGGAAATAAAACTCGCGCTGCTTTTGAGTGAGAATTTTCGGCTTGTAGGACAAAACCTGCTCTGGCGTCATCGGCGTTTCCTCCTGTGACTTGCGGGCGCCCTGGTGATGCCCGCAATGAGCGGCTTCTTCTTCTGATGCGTACCTCGAGCCCCGCATGCGTTACCGCGACGGTGCACCGACGGGTCCGAAAACATGAATGAGAACCCGTCCTGGAGCAAGGCCACGCTCGGCCTTTTTAGGCTTTCGTGCCGTGTCGACCGGAGCCGAGCATGGGGGCCGCATCGGGGTCCAGGGGCCAGCGCGCGCGGACGGTGGCGTCGAGGCCGTCCTCGAGGCCGAGAGCGAGGCGTTCAGCACCCGTCCAGGCGACCATGGCCGCATTGTCGGTGCATAGCGCAGCCGGCGGAATCGACAGACGCCACGGCCGGCCGCCCAGGGTTTCGGTCGCAACGAGGTCCTGCAGGGCACGCCTGAGGCGCGCGTTGGCGGCGACCCCGCCCGCGACGACCAGCACCGGATCGGCGATCTCGACGGCCGATTGCGCGACGCGTTGCATCGCCCGGCGCGTGCGATCGGCTACGGCGGCGGCAGCCGCCGCCTCGAACGCCGCGCAGATGTCGGCCACGTCAGCGTCAGACAGGGGCGCGCGCGCTTCGGCTTCGAGGCGCACGGCCGTTTTCAGCCCCGCAAAGGAAAAGTGGGGCTCGGGTCGGCCGATCATGGGGCGTGGCAAAGGGATGCGCGTCGGGTCACCGCCCACCGCCGCGCGTTCGACGGCGGGGCCACCCGGCATCGGCAACCCCAGAACTTTTGCGGTCTTGTCGAAGGCCTCCCCCAGCGCATCGTCGATGGTCGTGCCCAGGCGGTCGTAGCGACCCACGGCATGGACGAGCAGAAGTTGCGTGTGGCCCCCGGAAACGAGCAGTACCAAGTAGGGTGGCCGCAAGCCTTCCGTTAGTCCAACCGTCAGGGCGTGCGCTTCCAGGTGATTGACGGCGGCAAGCGGCAGGCCGTGCACCATCGCGATCGTCTTGGCGGTCGCCAGCCCGACCAGCAGGCCACCGACGAGACCCGGACCGCCAGTTGCCGCAACCCCTCCCAGCGCCGACCAGCCGATCCCGGCATCGCGCAGAGCGTCGGCGATGATCAGATCCAGGCACTCGACATGGGCGCGGGCCGCAATCTCGGGAACGACCCCGCCGAACGGCGCGTGATCGGACCACTGCGAGCGCACGACATTGGACAGAATGCGCCCCTTGCCCGAAACCGAGCGGGCGACGACGGCGGCCGCCGTTTCGTCGCAACTGGTCTCGATGCCGAGGACTATTCGTTCATTGTCCGATGGTAGGGAAGCCGGCAGGCGGGCCGTCCTTTCGAGCGTTTGGCCTTCGTGGGCCTGGTCTTCGAGGAGCTGGCGATTGCGAAGAAGCGTGCACAGGCGCATACGTCAGCGCGCGAGCCGTCTTTCGTCCAATCGAACTACACGGGCCACGATGCGCGTGCAACAAGTCAACACTCCAACAGCGATCCTCCAGATGTCAGGCACCATCATTCGAATCGGCACGCGCGGCTCACCGCTGGCCCTGGCCCAAGCGCACGAGGTCGCCGGGCGGCTTGCCACGGCGCATGGGATTGCGCCCGAGCGGTTCGAGATCGTGGTCATTCGGACCAGCGGGGATCGAATTCAAGACCGTCCGCTGTCGGAGGCCGGCGGTAAGGGATTATTCACCAAAGAAATCGAGGAAGCGCTGCTCGAGAACCGGATCGATCTCGCCGTGCACTCGATGAAGGACATGCCGACCGCTCTGCCGGAGGGCCTCGAGGTTGCCGCCCTGCTGCCGCGCGCCGACGTGCGGGACGCCTTCATTTCGCTGCGCTGGTCCACGCTCGCGTCGCTTCCGGCCGGTGCGCGTCTGGGAACCTCGTCGTTGCGGCGCAGCGCTCAAATTCGTCGCTCGCGACCCGATATCGAGATCGTGCCCCTGCGCGGCAACGTGCAGACCCGGCTGCGCAAACTCGCCGAAGGTGAAGCCGATGCCACACTGCTCGCCGTAGCTGGCCTCGACCGCCTCGGCATGGCCGATCGCATTACAGCGCCGATTTCCATAGACGACATGCTGCCAGCCGTTGCCCAAGGGGCGATCGGCATCGAAATCCGCAAGCCCGACCGCGCGACACGGACCCTGGTGATGGCGATCGATGATCCCGAAACCGGCTGCACCGTCAGCGTCGAACGGGCGTTCCTGGCGCGCCTCGAAGGCTCCTGCCGCACCCCGATCGCAGCCCTCGCCCAGATCAATGGCGGGCGCCTGCATCTGCGCGGCGAGATCCTGTCGCCAGACGGGCGTGACGTTCATACCGGGACACGGACCGTCGATACCACTCATGCGATCACGGCGGCCATCGAACTCGCCGACGCATTGCTGACGGCGGCCGGACCGAAATTCTTCGAAGGGTTGTCTTGATGCATGTGTTGGTGACGCGGCCGGAGCCCGATGCGCTCAAGCTGAAGGGCCAACTGGAAGAGCGGGGCCACGCGGCGAGTGTGGAGCCGCTGCATGCGGCGTCCTACGACGACGGCGAGGATTTCGATCTGGACGGCATTACGGGCCTGGTCGTCACCAGCCGCCATGCGCTGATCGCTCTGGAACAAGTGCCAGACCTCCTCGATCAGGCGCGTCGCTTGACCGTGTTCGCGGTGGGCGCAGCGACGGCGCGAACCGCCCGGCAGATGGGGTTTCGCACCGTCGTGAAGGGTCCAGGCACGGCAGCCGATCTCATTCCTGCCATCGCGTCGGCGGTCGACCCATCGGAAGAAATGCTGCTCTACCTTTCCGGCGAGCGCTCGGCGATCGACATCGCCGCAGAGCTGGGTGCGCTCGGTTTCCACATCACGACCGCCAAAGTGTATCGCATGGAGGCGCGTGAATCCCTGACGGGGCGGACGCGCGAACTGATCGGCGATGGCGACATCGAAGGCGTTCTGCTCATGTCCGGCGAAGCCGCGACGGTGTGGGTGCAGCTCATCCAGAAGCATCATCTCGCGACGGCCGTTCGGCGCCTCCGGCACTTTTGCCTCTCGGACGGAATCGCACGTCGGTTGGGACCCCTGACCTCGATTCCCATCGAAGTGGCGCAGGGTCCGACCGTCGAAGAATTGCTTGCTCTGATCGATGTCGCCGGAGCACAATTGGACTGTTAAAAGCCGCCTATCGAGTGTGCGCGTTGATTGTCCGGACTCCCGTCTCAGGGTGTTCGACGGGATCAGGATCCCGAAGCGTTTGGAGGCATTACTGTCATGACGGATAAGAAAGACGGCCCAGCGAAGGGGCCGGACCGGCCCGTGCCTGAGAGCACGAGCGCCAAGCGCCCCTTTGCGACGCTCGATTTGAAAGCGACCGAAGTGAAGGCAGAGGCCGCCAAAGCGGGAGCCGAGGCAAAAGCCGCGAGCCCGCCGACGGCATCGCCCACCGGACCAGCGGCGGGCTCGCAAGCCGAAGCGGCAGCCAAGGTTGCCGCCGCTGGAGCTTCGATAAAAACCGGCTCGGAAAAGCCCGCGTCCTCCGCAACGCCGTCATCCGTCCCGCCGGCTGCCTCGCCGAGGCCAGCATCGAGCAGCGCAAAGACCACCAGCCCGACCTCCGCAGCGAGTGCCGCAACGACGGCCCCGCGCAGCACCGCCAGCCCCCAATCGACCCACAGCGATGGCACGCTCGGCCGCGTTCTCTCGCACATGGCGGCTGGCATCCTCGGCGGTTCGATCGTGCTCTTCACTGCGCAATGGGTTGGTCTCGGAACGTCCGACACCGGCTCAGCCGGCAACCGAACGCCTGCCGGCGCCCCGGATGTGGCCGCCCGCTTGACCGCGCTCGAAGCCTCCGTGCGGGAGCGAACGGCAGCGCAATTGACCACGGACGCCGCCAGCCGTCAGGCTGTCGATGCGACCGCCAAACAGATCGAGGCCCTGAACCAGAAATTCAGCGCCCTGGGCGCGGCTCACGACCGTCTCGCGACCGACACCGCAGCCCTCAAAGGCGCGCAGGCCAAAGCGGCCTTCGCGACCGATCCGGCTGAGCGCTTGCGCAAACTGGAAGAGCAGATCGCCTCGATGGCGAATGCCGCAACC
>JANOKV010000229.1:0-10275 GCA_031419415.1 Hyphomicrobiales bacterium
ACGATGCGATCACCGTCGTCGAAGACACGGCCTTCACCTCCGCGATCGACCTCGACGCCAACGACACCGACGTCGACGGTCCCGCACTGTCAGTCGTCGCGGGTACATTCACGACAACGCAAGGCGGCACGCTCGTGCTCGCCGCCAACGGGTCCTACACCTACACACCCGCGCTGAACTTCACCGGCACGGACAGCGTCGCCTACACCGTCACCGACGGCACGCTCAGCGCGACCGGCACGCTGACCATCACGGTGACGCCGGTCAACGACGCACCGGTCGCGGTCAACGATACGATCACGGTGGTGGAGGACACGCCCTTCACGTCGACGATCGACCTCGACGCGAACGACACCGATGTCGACGGCCCCGCACTGTCAGTCGTCGCCGGCACGTTCACGACGGTCCAAGGCGGCAGCATCACGATCGCCGCCAACGGGTCCTACACCTACACACCCGCGTTGAACTTCTTCGGCACGGACAGCGTCGCCTACACCGTCACCGACGGCACGCTCAGCGCCACCGGCACGCTGACCCTCACGGTCACGCCGGTCAACGATGCGCCGGTTCTAACGGGGAGTGCGGCTACTCTGGTCGCTGGCACTGAGGACGTGTCTTACACGGTGACGGCTGCGGACTTGCTGGCTGGGTTCACGGATGTCGATGGGGGAGTTCTTTCCGTCGTTGGTCTCGTGTCGTCGAGTGGCGCGGTGATCGACAACGGAGACGGGACTTATACGATCACGGCGCCAGTCGACGCGAACGGTGTTGTGTCGCTGAATTATTCGGTGAGCGATGGTGCGGGTGGTTTGACGACGGCAATGCAGAGCTTCCTGCGGATGGCTGTGGATGAACCCGTGGCGTCACTGGGTGATGTTGCTGGGCCCGCTTTGTTGCCGCCGCCCCATGATGTGGGGATTGCGCCAGAAGAACGTCTGCTCCTGTCACTCGATGGAACGCTGGGTTCCGTTGATGAGCACGGTATCGTGGTGGCTGCCGCGAATGGTGTGTTGTGGCTGGATGGGTTGGCCGCAAGTGAATACGTCGAAAATGTTCGCCAAGCGATCGCCGGGCTCGATGTGCGCGGTCGTATTGGGCAGGTGCTGGATCATGCGTCCGACGGCCATGGATTGGTGGGGTATTCGCAACGCGTTCCTCTCCTGAATGCCGAAGCTGGCGGTGGTGTGCGAAGCCACATCGACATTGAAGCGATGGTCCGGGACCGAATGTTGATTATCGAGGTTTCCGACGTTCCGCTCGATGCGGCGAAGTCCATTGTGGAATACCGCATAACGCAGGCGAACGGTCGGCCGCTTCCCGGTTGGCTCGACCGCGCCGGCAAAGGCCTCTTGGTCGGACTTCGTCCAGCCGACATCGCTAATGTCGAGCTAAAAGTGACGGTCATGTTCGCGGATGGAACGTTCGAGGAGGTCGCTGCCCGGATCGATGTGGTGAGCGGGAAAATCCAAACTTTGGAACTCCAGCGGGATGCATTTTGGGGCCGGCCATTTTCAGACCAGTTTGCGTTGAAAGACGTCGCCACCGAAGAGGACATTTCCGATCTCGCCGAAATGCTCCGTACCAGCGCGGGGAAGACATCGGAAGCCGTGCGCCTGGGGACGAGTGCTGCCGAGGGCCCTCATTGAGGCCGGGCCATCTGTTTTGCATCTCCAGTTTGGCGCGGCGTGAATGCGGCCCTCGTTCAGCCGTTCGCACGCCTTCAGGTTTGGGAGAAATCCCGCTCCCTGGCGATGCATGCGACGCCGATGGAGCCGCCGATCAGGCCCGTCGTGCAAAAAACCAAATACCTGACTTTGGACCGAGCAATCGACTCGGGTGAACCAGGTGAGACAGCATTGTCATTGAGGCATACGATGCCGTAATGGCGGTGCAGGTGGCAGGAGGGGAAGCATGCTCATCGAAAAGGACCTCGACTTCACCGGTAAGACGATCCTCGTCACGGGCTCGGGGCGAAACATCGGGCGGGCAATCTCCTCGAGTTTGCCGCTCGAGGCGCCAATGTCATCATCAACAGCCGCACCAACGAGGCAGAAGCGCGCAGCGTAGAGCGAGAAGCTCAGGCGCTCGGGGCCAAGACGCTGCTGGTGATGGGCACCGCTGGTGAACTCGAGACCGTCGAAGAGATGCGACGTCGCGCCGAGGACACGTTCGGGCGCGTGGATATGTACGTCAGCAACGCGGCGCGCCGACTGCATAAATCGTTTTTCGACACCACGAATGACGATTGGCATTTCTTTCTCAACCAGCAGCTCACCGCTTCATGGTACTTGGCCAAGGCATTCACCCCGGCCATGAAGGACGCAGGCTGGGGGCGCATCATTCACGTCAATGGGCCAGACGGCTATACCGGGGGTTGGACCCGCGTGCCACATTCGACGGCCAAAGGCGCGTTGCGAACGCTCACGAAGTCGTTGGCATCTGGTTTGGGTGAGTTTGGCATCACCGTCAATGACGTGAACCCCGGCTTCATGGATACGGTTCGCGACTACAGCACGCACTCCGAAATGACGCCGGAATACAGTGCTCGACGGGCGCGAGAGCGCCATCCGATCAAACGCCAGTCCCGCCCCGATGAACTCGCCTTCGCCGTGGCGTTTCTCTGCTCGGAGCGCGCTGGCGCGATCACGGGCTCTGCAATTCACATCGACGCCGGGGAGAAGATGTTTGGCTAAGCGACCGGGATGAGAGGCAGGAGGCGCTCCATCGGGATTTGGGGAGAACGTTTGCCGGCATTTTCCATTCATCTATCGCCCCGTTTCGGTCGAGGGTATAAACACGCCCACGATCCACCCTCGAAGGCTAGGCCAGCGATGCTGCTCCTCATCGATAACTATGACAGCTTTACTTACAACCTCGTTCACTACCTGGGGGAGCTCGGAGCGGGAGTGGAGGTGGTGCGGAATGACAAGATTACGGTGACGGACGCCATAGCGCGCAAACCGCAGGCGATCGTGCTGTCGCCAGGGCCTTGTACGCCCAACGAAGCGGGCATCTGCCTCGATTTGATCGCGGCGGCGGCGGTGGCCGCCATACCCTTACTCGGCGTGTGTTTGGGTCATCAGGCGATCGGCCAGGCGTTCGGTGGCAAGGTCATTCGCGCTCCTGGGTTGATGCACGGCAAGCTCTCCACGATCGAATCCAAGGGGCCGGGGACGGGCGCGCGGGGTCTGTTTGCCGACCTGCCGTCGCGCTTCGAGGTGACGCGCTATCATTCTCTGATTGTCGAGCGGGAGAGCCTGCCGCCAGACCTCGAAATTACAGCTCAAACAGACGACGGCATCATCATGGGCCTACAACACAAGGTTCATTCTGTGTATGGGCTTCAGTTCCATCCCGAAAGTATCGCCTCGGAGCACGGCCACGACCTTTTGGCGAACTTCTTGGCCATCGCCGGTATGGCGCCGCGTCGGCGAAATGCGGCCGCGCCGCGCGTGGCCGCCTGAAAGCTGTTCATCGCAGACCTCTTCCTGATCCGCACCGGCCAACGGACGGGACCGTTGCGTTCCCCGAACCGATCGACTAATCGCTGCCTGCTGCCTGCTGCCTGCTGCCTGCTGCCTGCTGCCTGCTGCCTGCTGCCTACTTCCCGATTTCCGTACCTTTCGAGCCACCCATGCCCGTCCAAACCCTGCGCGCGCTCATCCAGAAGGTTTCGACCGGTGCGACGCTGACCGCTGACGAGGCGCGTTCCGCCCTCGAAATTATGACGGATGGGCATGCAACCGGGGCACAGATGGGCGCCTTCCTGATGGCGCTGAGGGTCCGCGGCGAGACGGTGGATGAAATCGCTGGAGCGGCGCAGATGATGCGCGCTCGCATGCACCGGGTCGAGGCGCCCGCTGGCGCAGTCGATATCGTCGGTACGGGCGGCGACTCGAGCGGCACCTACAATGTGTCGACGTGCGCGTCGCTCGTGGCGGCGGGCGCCGGGCTCCCCATAGCCAAGCACGGAAATCGCTCGGTTTCCTCGATTTCCGGCGCTTCGGATGTGCTGTCGGCTTTGGGCGTCAAGCTCGACGTGTCCCCCGCAACGGTCGCCTTGGCCATCCGGGACGCCGGCGTCGGCTTCATGTGGGCGCCGATGCATCATCCGGCCATGAAGCACTGGGCCCCGGTGCGGGCCGAACTCGGCATACGGACTCTGTTCAACTTGTTGGGCCCCATCTGCAACCCAGCGAGCGTCAAACGGCAGATCGTCGGTGTATTCGCGCGGGAATGGGTCGAGCCGATCGCCCGTGTTCTGGCGAGTTTGGGGGCAGAGCACGTTTGGGTCGTGCACGGCCACGACGGCCTCGACGAACTGACGACCACGGGCTCGACGGACGTTGCGGAATTAAAGGACGGAAAAATAGAGCTTTTCGAGGTGACGCCGGCCGATGCCGGTTTGGCGCCAGCCAAGCTGTCCAACCTGAAGGGGGGCGACGCGGCGACCAACGCGATCGCCATTCGCGACGTATTGTCAGGCCAGCGAGGGCCATTTCGTGATATAGTCCTGTTGAACGCTGCGGCTGCACTGATCGTCGGCGGGAAAGCCTCGAACCTGACGCACGGGGTCGAATTGGCGGCACACGCTATCGACGTAGGGACAGCGCGGGCGGCTCTCGACCGCCTGATCGCCATAACCAACAGATGAGGCCCTCACGCGGTTTGGGTACACCATGACACCAGAAAAGAAGCGCCCGTCGCGCGCCAAGCCCAAGACCCGTAAGATGCGGCTCGCCAAATTTAGGCTGGGCGAGGTCGTGCGCCATCGCCATCACCCCTTCCGCGGCATCATTTTCGATGTGGATCCGGTGTTCAATTCGACCGAGGAATGGTTGTCCTCCATTCCCGAGGGGCGGCGGCCCCGCAAGGATCAGCCGTTCTATCATCTGCTCGCCGAGAACGACCAGACTGAATATATAGCCTATGTTTCGGAGCAGAACCTGCTGCCCGACGACACGGGTCTGCCGTTGCGCCATCCGCAGGTGGCGGAACTCTTCACGGAAGAAAATGGGCTCTATCGCGCGACGTTTCTGCGCGAGCATTGAGGCCGGAACGGATCGCCTTCCAACCGAAAACGAAACTCTACGGCAATCGACATGATCAGGGCCGCCCGATGTCTCGGACGGCCCTTTGTCTTGCGGCGCTGATGTGGGCGGCGGCGGACCGACGCTTCCGGCCTTACTTCTTTTTCGCGGCCGGTTGTCCGGCCGCTACGGCTGGCTGGGGCTGTTCGCCGGTTTTTTGAGCAGCGGCGGCAGCCTCCAGCTCCTTTTTCTTGTACTCAGCGAAGTTGGCTTCCTGCCGCTGCTGGATTTCAGCCATCAGGCGCTGCCGCTCTTTGGTGTAGGCGGCATTGTCCACCGGCTTGCCGTCGAACGCCTGGTTGAAGCCGCTGAGGGGCACGGGCAGCGCGATGACCTGGCCGTTGGCGTTGATGGCGTAGATGATCAACCCGGCGTTGGCCTTGAGCTTGTCGAGAAGATCTTTGTCCAGTTCGAGCTCGGCCGTGCAGCCAGCGGGATGGCACAGAGAAAACTTGAGCTGGACGGTCGACAGTTTGGCGTCATCGACCTTCTCGTTCTTCTGGGCCTTGTCCCACAAATCCTTGGCGTAGATGTTAGCGCGCAGTCCCGGTTGAATGGCCATACCGAGCGGCACCATGATCATCAAATGTTGTTTGTCGAGTCCTTCGACCTGGCGGATCGCGGCCGAGACGAGCACCATGCCCGTGTTGCCGTCGAGACGTTCGTGGTGGGTGAGGCAAATGCCCTTTTCACCTTTCACGTCCTTGCCATCTTTGTCTTTGGTCAGAACCGGCGCTTTTTCGCACAGCTTGACCCACATGACCTGCTCGCCTTGCGGCTGGGCTGCGGGCGCGGCGGCGGCCGGTGCAGCCTTGAGTTCTTCCTTTTTCTTGGCTTGCGCCAGGGCCGCGTCGGCGCTCAGCCCGGCGATCGCCAAGCCGAGCGACAGACCACCCAACAGGCTCAACGTCAGGCCTGCACGCAAACTGCGGAGTGAAACTGTTGGTGTCATTGGTCCCCTGCCCTTTCCTCGACGAAGCCTGGACTCCGTCGTGCCTACCCCTCGGCATAATCGAATCGATGTCGGCGAAATCATGCTCTCGCACATTCCAGCCGTGTGATCTGGCCACTCGCGGGCACCGTCCGAGCACCCCGCGCCGCAACGTGCGATCGGAATAAGGCTCCGATTACGGCAATCCCGTGGCCCATGTCATCGGGTGCGTCATAATTGCCGAGGACAATTGTCCGACCGCCACAGATCTCGGCTCAGATCTCCAGCGCGGCGCCGACGAATGGCTTGAAGTGGCGACGTACCAGCGACTCCGGCAAATCCTTCGTGATGAAAACGAGCTTCGAGCGGCGATCCGGTCCCGGCCAGGCGGCCAATGTGTCGGGTGGATAGAAGATGTGCTGTACGCCATGCACGACGAATGGGTTCGGCTGGCCCTCGATGTCGAGAATGCCCTTCAAACGCAACAGTTTTTCACCATACAATTGAGCGAGCAACTGCAAGGCATTGGACACTTCGCCGCCATCGAGAGGTTGCGCGAAGGTCAGGCAGAATGACGTGATGCCATGCAGATGGCCGACGTGTTCGGGATGCGCGCACGCGGCATCGGTGCAATCGTGGGCGTGACTGTGGGTGGCGGCAAGCGTGTGTCCATGTCCGTGGTGATCGTGTCGGCAATCGGGCTCGCAGGTTGGGGAGTGCGTGTGCTCTGTCGGCGGCGGTGCGCTCGGGGCGTAGTGGTCGGCGGACAGCCATTTCGCTGGATCTGCCCCCGTGATGGCTGGCTCGTGGGCGCCTAATCCGATCAATTCGGCGGCTGAGATGTCTCCCTTCACGGCGCGCGCGATCTTGGCAGCCGGGTTGAGGGCGCGCGCGCGCGCTTCGAGGCGGGTTACCAGGGCCGGGTCGGCGCGATCGGTCTTTGTCACGATGATGCGGTCGGCGATTGCGATCTGTTTGGCGGGTTCGAAATGCGCATCGATCTGCGACAAGCCGTGCTCGCCGTCGATCGTGGTGACGACCGCGTCGAGTTGATAGATGCGGTAGACGCGCTCCTCGGTCATCAATGTGTGGACGATAGGGGTTGGATCGGCGAGGCCCGACGTTTCCAAAACGACGCGCCGTATTTGCGGAATGTCGCCCCACAGGGATTTGGTGTGCAGCTTTTCGAGGGCTTCCACGAGGTCGCCGCGCACGGCGCAGCACACGCAGCCGGAGGGCAGCAGGACGGTATCGTCGCTCGAGCTCTCCACGAGGGCGTCGTCGATGCCGACCTCGCCGAACTCGTTGATGATGATCGCCGTGCCGGCCATTGCCGGGTCTTTCAGGAGGCGTTTGAGCAGCGTCGTCTTGCCCGAGCCGAGAAAACCGGTCAGGACGGTCATGGGAATGGCAGTGCTGGTCATCTCGAGAACTCTCCGGCGGCCTCGTATGGGGTCTGGCATGGGAGGCGGCTCGATGCAAACTACTCTGATCGGCGCACGTTTGGGAGACATGACATGGCTCAGCGGCGCAAGTCCGCTCCAAAATCGGATGCAGACGCCGAACTGGCCGCGCGCCAAGAGGTGATCGATACAGCGCTCGCTATGAGCCGGCTCGGGCTATCGCCAGGCCGATCGGGCAATGTCTCGCGGCGCTGGGAGGGTGGCATGCTGATCACACCCTCTGGCATGGCTTACGACGCGATCGGGCCGTCGGACGTCGTGTTCGTGGCCGAAGACGGGAGCGTGGCAACTGGCCAGCGCACGCCGTCGAGCGAATGGCGTTTCCACCTCTCGGCTTATGCGGCCCGTCCCGACATGGGAGGGGTCGTGCACACCCATTCCATGCACGCGACGGTGCTGGCCTGCGCGGGCCGCTCGATTCCCGCGTTCCACTACATGGTGGCCATCGCGGGCGGGCGCGATATCCCGCTGACGCCCTATGCGACGTTCGGCACCAAGCGGCTTGCCCGCCATGTTGCCAAGGGTCTCGAAAAACGCAACGCCTGCCTGATGGCCAACCACGGTCAGATTGCGATCGGCGCCACCTGCGCCAAAGCCTTGGATCTGGCTGGCGAGGTGGAAATCCTCTCGGAGCAGTACTGGAAAGTGTTGTGTTTGGGGGCGCCGATCGTGCTCGATGACGACGAGATGGACGAGGTGCTCGCGCGCTTTGCCAGCTACGGACAGAACGCGCAAAAATGATCGCGCGAACGGCGCACGACGACCCGACAGTTCGCTTGAATTGAACGAGGGGCGCCGGCTCTGCAGCCGACACCCCTTGCATGTCTTCTCGTGGCGTGCGTGCCGCGGATTAGAAATCCATGCCGCCCATACCACCCATGCCGCCCATTCCGCCGCCGCCACCCATCGGGGGGCCGCCGGCATCTTTCTTGGGCGCATCGGCAATCATGGCCTCGGTGGTGATCAACAGGCCAGCGACCGAAGCGGCGTCCTGCAGCGCGCAGCGCACCACTTTCGCCGGATCGATCACGCCGGAGGCGACGAGGTCACCGTATTGTCCGGTCTGGGCGTTGTAGCCGAACGCGTACTTGTTGCTGTCGAGGATCTTGCCCACGATGACAGGGCCGTCTTCACCGGCATTGATGAAGATCTGACGCGCCGGCGCTTGGATCGCCTTGCGGACGATGTTGATGCCGACCCGCTGGTCGTCATTGTCGGCCTTGACCTTGTCGAGCACCGCAACGGCGCGCAGCAGGGCCACGCCACCGCCCGGAACGATGCCTTCCTCGACGGCGGCTCTCGTCGCGTGCAGTGCGTCGTCGACGCGATCCTTGCGTTCCTTGACTTCGGTCTCAGTCGCGCCGCCGACCTTGATGATTGCCACGCCGCCTGCCAGCTTCGCCAGACGCTCTTGCAGCTTCTCGCGGTCGTAATCGGAGGTTGTTTCCTCGATCTGCGCCTTGATCTGCTTCACGCGACCTTCGATGTCGACCTTCTTGCCCGAGCCGTCGACGATCGTGGTGTTTTCTTTGTCGATCGACACGCGTTTGGCGCGGCCCAGCATGCCGAGCGTGACGTTCTCGAGCTTGATGCCGAGGTCTTCGCTGATGACGGTGCCACCGGTCAGGATGGCGATGTCCTCGAGCATGGCCTTGCGGCGATCACCGAAGCCCGGGGCCTTGACGGCGGCGACCTTGAGGCCGCCACGCAGCTTGTTGACGACGAGTGTGGCCAGCGCTTCGCCTTCGATCTCTTCGGCGATGATCAGCAGCGGCTTGCCCGACTGGACAATCGCTTCGAGCAGCGGCAGCATCGGTTGGAGACCCGACAGCTTCTTCTCGTGAATGAGAATGTAGGGCGCTTCCAGCTCTACCGTCATTTTCTCGGCGTTCGTCACGAAGTAGGGCGAGATGTACCCGCGATCGAATTGCATGCCTTCGACGACGTCCAACTCGGTCTCGAAGCTCTTGGCTTCTTCGACGGTGATGACGCCCTCGTTACCGACGCGCTTCATCGCCTGAGCGATGATTTGGCCCACTTCGGCATCGCCGTTGGCAGAGATCGTGCCGACCTGAGCGATTTCCTCGTTCGACGTGATCTTCTTGGCTCGCGCCTTGAGCTCTGCGACGACCGCGATTACGGCCCTGTCGACGCCGCGCTTCAGATCCATCGGATTGGCGCCTGCCGCGACCGACTTGGTGCCTTCCTTGACGATGGCGTGGGCGAGAACGGTTGCGGTCGTTGTGCCATCACCGGCGTTGTCGGCAGTCTTGGAGGCGACTTCGCGCACCATCTGTGCGCCCATGTTTTCGAACTTGTCTTCGAGTTCGATCTCTTTCGCAACGGTCACGCCGTCCTTGGTGATGCGCGGTGCGCCGTATGATTTCTCGAGAACGACGTTGCGACCCTTGGGTCCCAGAGTCACGCGGACGGCGTTGGCGAGAATGTCGACGCCGCGCAGCATTTTTTCGCGCGCGTCGGCCGAGAACCGGACTTCTTTGGCTGCCATTGATGGCTCCTATGATCGATCGATCGTGAGTGCTGTTGGGGGAGAGGGTACTGGAGGCGAGGCTCGTCGATGTCGTTTCGACAGCGCCTCGCAGTGGCCCGCGTGGCGGTCCCTTAGGCTGCGGCGCGAACCGAAACCTTACCTTCGATGACGCCGAGGATGTCGCTCTCTTTCATGATGAGCAGATCCTTGCCATCGATCTTGACCTCGGTGCCGGACCACTTGCCGAACAACACCCGGTCGCCTTTTTTGACCGCAAGCGCCACCAAGTTGCCGCGCTCG
>JANOKV010000230.1:0-4797 GCA_031419415.1 Hyphomicrobiales bacterium
AAAGGGCGGGCACGCCGGATATGGACATGATTGCTTGCGCAGTGGTAGCTAGCCCCAGCGAACCAAAGCGCCCCTTCAACCCCTACAATTGCAAGGCGTCCCAAGAGGGAAGATGAGCCAACCCCAAGCACATACCCAGGGTCTCGGCGAGCAGGAGAGCATCTGGTACAAGTTGACGGCGCTGCAAAAAGGCGGCGCGGCCAACCCGCTGACCGTGCTGATGCACATGGCGGACCGCTACGGCGGCATCATTCCCGTCAACATGGGCAACGAGCGGGTGGTGTTCTTATCGGAGCCGGAGCACTTCAAGCGTGTGCTCGTCACCAAGGCCGACGACTACATCAAGTATTTCGATGGCTTGAAGCCGATCTTCGGCAAATCCATGATCACGCATGACGGCGCGCTCTGGCAGAAGATCCGCATGCCGCAGCAGCCGGCCTTTCATCCCGATATGTTCGCCGAATACGTGCCGTATTTCCTCAACGCCATTCGCTCGAAAATGGATGTGTGGAGCGAGCTTGCGCGTTCGGGTGAGCCCGTGGAAATGGTCGAGCAGACGTGGACGCTGGCCGCCGACATGATCTGTAAGGCGCTCTTCGATCGGGAAATGCCATTCAATCCGCATTTCGTTTTCAAGTGCGTCAAGACCTACACCGATGTGATGAACCACAAGACGGTTCGACTGAAAAAAGTCTCGGGCGAGGAGTTCGAGATCACCGAAGAGGTGACGGCCAAGGCGATGGAGATCTGGGCCAACGTGCCCTTCGAGGTGATCTCAGCCAATCCGAGAGAGGATCGCGAGCGCACGCTGCTGAAAATGATCGAAGCCGCCGTCGCCGATCCCTCGATCCCGGAATTCGATCAGCAGCAGGCGGTCGACGAGCTCAAGCAGTATTTGTGGGCCGGCACCGAGACCACGGCATTGACGCTCGCCTGGGCGCTCTACGAGACTTCGCGTAACCCGCAAGTCGCCGAGCGCATTCGCCGCGAAGGCGACGCCGTTTATGGTGCCGAGGGTCGTGAGCCGACAGCGGGCGACTATTCCGCGCTCGCCTATACCCGCGCCGTCATCCAGGAGACGATGCGCCTCTACCCGCCGATCTGGGGCCTCATGCGGGTCGCAGCCACTGCCGATGTGATCGACGGCAAGGAAATCCGGGCCGGCGATCGCATCGTACTGTTTGCCTACGGCGCGCACCACTCGGCCAAGTACTGGGACGAACCCGAGGCCTTCCGCCCGGAACGCTTCATGGGTGACGCTGCCAAGAAGCGCAAACCCTACACCTACATTCCGTTCGGCGGCGGCAAACGTTCCTGCATCGGCGGCGCCATGAGCCAGGTCGAAAACACCCTCGCCCTGTCGATGTTGTTGCGCCGCTTTGCCCCCGAATACATCGGCGCCGATCCAGCCCCCATCAACGCCACAGTGACACTGACACCACGCGGCGGCTTGAACTTCAGGATCCGGGAAGTGGGGTGAGGGCTGCGCCTACCCCACCCATAGCAGCCACAACCCCCTCGCCAGGAACGACGCGGAGACGATCAGTAGAATGCGTCGAGCCCAGGCGCGGAAGTTGGCGTCGGTCATGCTTTCGAGCACGTAGGAGGCCAGCGTCGTGCCGGTGAACGCCAGCGCAATGGCGGCTGCATAGGCCCACACCGGAATATCGATGGTGAAGGCCGTCGCGAGCGAGCCGAAGTAGAGCACCCGAAAAAGATGCGCGATCGTCTGGCACACGGCTTTCGTGCCGACGATGCCGCGCCGGTCGAGGCCGCTCTTTTGGAAAAACATATCCAGGATGTGGCCAGCGGCTCCCGCAATGAGCTGCAGGACCATGATGACGACGCCGCAGACGTAGGGCCCGCTGGGGCGGGTGATATCGGGCTGGTATCGGGCCGGGAGGGCATCGGCGGCGAATGGAATGAGCCCCAATCCGATGTAGAGCAGGGCCTTATCGGGGATGAAGGCGACGAGGCGCATGACGAAGAACGCCGCCGTCGCGCCGACGATGAAGCGGCCGACGATGTTCCACTGCACATGCGCCCGCCAGAGCAGAGCGCGCCACCCGTTGGCCGCCATTTGGATCGTGCCGAAGAGCACCATCGCTGGCACCACGTCCATGAACAGCAGCAGCACGCCGAGCAGGATGAGCCCACCGGCCATCCCGAAGATGCCTGAGAGAAAAGACGTGCCGAGCACACTGACGGCGACAATCGCCATCGCCGCAGATGTCATGAAGGCCCCCGGTTGTGCTGAATCGCGCGGCATCTAAGCAGGCTTGGCGACCAGAACCTAACGACGAATGGGGGCAAGCCCCAGGTCGGTTCAGTTCTTTCCGTCATCCCGACCGAGAAGCGGCCCCTATGCCGCGACGAGCGCCGGGACCCAGCGGCAAGAGCGCCCGAAGGGCACGATCATGAGTGCTGCGCACACGTCTCGCGCCCCCGGTGTCATCCCGCGATTTATTCGCGGGACCCAGCCGTCCGCAGGCTCCGCAGTCCAGCCGAGAGAGGGATCCCGGTGACAAGCTCCGGGATGCCAATTCTTGACCGGGGCCTTGCAGGATGAATTGAAGCGCCTTGCGCCGTCGGAAAATGTCGCGCGTTTGTGCGGCGGAGGTTGGTTCGGATAGAGTTGTCTTATGCGTGATGTCGCGTTCCACATTGCACCGGCCAGAGAGCCAGCGGATTTGGCGGCGATCGCGACACTATTTGCGTCCTATGCGGCATCGCTCGATGTCGATCTGGGATACCAGGATTTCGCTTCTGAATTGGCGACACTGCCCGGCAAATACGCTCCACCGACGGGCGCGCTTTTGCTCGCGCGCGACCCCGACACGAAGCCTTTGGGTTGCGTCGCCTTGCGTGCGCTCGATATCGAAGGTTGTTGCGAGATGAAGCGGCTTTACGTTTCCCCTCAGGCCCGCGGGCTGGGCTTGGGGAGAGCGCTCATCATGGCGATCAGCGCTGAGGCGGAGCAGATCGGGTATCGAGAACTACGGCTCGATACCCTCCCCGGCATGACGGAAGCGATCTCGCTCTACGAGGCGGCCGGGTTCGTCCCGATTGCGCCCTATTACGAAACACCGATTGCCTGCACGCGGTTCTTCGCGCGAATTCTCACCGGCTGACCACACTTTACCCTGCCTGATCGCGAAGCCGGGCAAGCGCCTCGTCGCGGCCGAGGGCAAAAAGCACGTCGAAGACGGGTGGTGAGACGGTTTTTCCGGTCAATGCAGCGCGCAATGGTTGCGCCAGCGCGCCCAACTTGGCGCCCGTCGCCTCGGCGTGCGCGCGGACGGCGGCTTCCAGCTCGGCCGTGTTCCAATTGGTTAGGGCGTCGAGCCGGTCGACGAGCGCGGCGAGGGTCGCCTTGGCCGCCGGGTCGAGCTGTTTGGCCGCTTTCTCGTCGAGCGCCAAAGGACGTTGGGCAATTAACCAGGCAGCACCTGCAATCAATTCGACGAGCGTCTTGGCGCGGTCCTTGAGGCCGGGAAGGGCCGCTTCCAGTCGATCCCAGCCGACGGCGCTGAAACGTGCCTCGAGAACCTGGCCATCCTCCGCGAAGGGCAGAAAACGCCGAAATTGATTCAATAGATCGGCCGGGCTCACCTGGCGGATCCAGTGACCATTGACATCGGCCAGCTTCGCAAAATCGAACCGGGCGGGAGATTTGTTGACGTCGTCGATGTCGAACCACGCCACCGCCTGCTCGGTCGAAAAGATCTCTTCGTCGCCATGGCTCCAACCGAGGCGCACGAGATAATTGCGCAGCCCCTCCGGCAGGTAGCCCATTGCGCGATAGTCTTCCACGCCCTGCGCGCCGTGGCGCTTCGAGAGCTTGGCGCCATCGGCGCCATGTACGAGGGGAATGTGGGCGAAGACGGGCACGTCCCATCCCATGGCGCGGTAGACCTGCACTTGGCGGGCCGCATTGGTCAGATGATCGACACCGCGAATGACGTGGGTCACGCCCATATCGTGGTCGTCGACGACGACCGCGTGGTTGTAGACGGGATTGCCGTCGCTGCGCAGGATGATCATGTCGTCCAGATCGTTGTTCTTCCAGACGACCCGCCCCTGGACGCGATCCTCGATCACCGTTTCGCCATCGAGGGGAAGCTTCAAACGGATCACAGGCTTGACGCCTGCCGGAGCATCCGCAGGGTCGCGATCGCGCCAGCGTCCATCGTAAAGGCGAGACCGCCCGGCCTGGCGCGCCTCTTCGCGCATGGCTTCGAGTTCGGTCGCGCTGGCATAGCAGTGGTAGGCTTTGCCCGCCGCCAGCAGCTCCAGGGCGACGTCCCGGTGGCGCGCGGCACGCGAGAACTGGTGCAGCGGCTCGCCATCCCAGTCGAGTTCCAGCCACTTCAGGCCGTCCAGAATGGCGCCCACCGCCGCATCGGTCGACCGCTCGCGATCCGTATCTTCGATGCGCAGCAGGAATTTGCCGCCCGTATGGCGGGCGTACAGCCAGTTGAACAGAGCCGTGCGGGCGCCGCCGATGTGCAGCAACCCGGTCGGGGACGGCGCGAAACGGGTGACGACGGGTTTGGTCATGGTGTCGCGGGCCTGAGAACTGGCGGTTCGTGTCGAACCGCGCTGGGATGTATCATAGTTTCGTGGGGTCGAAACCTGCTACGCCACCCTCGACTGAGGCTTGGCGTGCGGGCGCGGATTTGTTAGGGCGCATCCTGCCCTTCGGTGGGCCGAGCGGCTGTGGAGACGATGTGGCATGACGGCAGGCGATCCAGCACCCCGCGAACCGGGCCGCGACTTCATCCGGGATATCGTTCA
>JANOKV010000231.1:0-2223 GCA_031419415.1 Hyphomicrobiales bacterium
CAGGATTTCCTGTCCACGACCGTACTTGAGCCCCACGTTCTGCAACCTGATCACGTCAGTTCCTGTCCGAGAATCGGCGCACCGAGACAACGCAACGCAGCGCCTATATGCGGGAAGCCGCAACCAGGATCAATCTGCCCCTTTCCCGAGTGAGACAATCCCCCATCCCCGTTGCCGTTTGCGAACCGGCCCGATGCAGGCCCCGTGCTGCGTCGCGGCCCTTAGTGGACCGTCGGCCGAGGTCAGCCATCGTTCTGCCGGCACGGCAAGATCGGTGAGGATTGTGGCGTCGGTATGGGTGCGCGCCCGCCGCACATTGTCCGACGCGTCGGTAGCGGCTTCGCGGCGATGGCGCCTTCTGCTATCGATAGGGTAGTGAAGCTGCGGTCGAGCCTGTCGGGCATCGAGCGCGCAAGAGGAGACCGGTTGCTATGCCCGGTGTCGAGGTTGTGTTCTCGCCGGAAACGATTGCGGAGCGGGTCGATCTGCTGGCGCGCGATATTGCTGCGGCAAACTTGCAGCGCATGCTGGTGGTGCCCATCCTCACCGGAAGTTTTGTCTTTTCTGCCGACCTCCTGCGGGCTTTGTGCCGGGTGGGGCTCGAGCCCGAAGTCGATTTTCTCTCGGTTGCCAGTTACCGGCTCGGCACGACCTCGACAGGCAGCGTCGATATCCTGCGCGACATGGTCCTCGAGGTGGAGGGGCGAGACGTGCTCATCGTCGACGACATTCTCGATACGGGGCGCACGCTGGCCTTTGCCAAGGATTTGATCGCCGCGCGCGGAGCGCGAACGGTGAAAACCTGCGTGCTGCTGGAAAAGCGCGTGCGCCGCGCCGTCGCCATCGAGGCCGATTTCGTCGCCTTCGACTGCCCGCCGGTGTTCGTGGTCGGCTATGGAATGGATCTGGCGCACAAGTATCGGGAACTTCCGTTCGTCGGTCGTGTCCTCGAAGATTGAGGCGGGCGGGCGCGCGACGTCGGGCGGTCGACGCAACATCGGAGGAGGGGATGGCGCGCATTCTACTCGTGGACGACGACAAGGGTGCGCTGGCGACCACACGGCGCGCCCTGGAGATAGATGGGCATACCATCACCGCCTGGGAAGACGGGGCGGAGGCGTTGGCCGACTTGCGGTCGGGCGCAGCCTATGAGGTTCTGGTGACGGATATGCAACTCCCAGGGTTGGATGGCCTCGGCCTGGCGACCCAGGCGCGCGCACTCAGGCCCGATCTGGCGATCGTCATGATTTCAGGCCATGCGAGCGTCTTGGAGGACGCCATGACGCGCGCCATTCCCAGGGCGACATCCCTCGTCAAACCCTTCTCGATCGAGCAGATTCGGACCGTCGTGCGGGCCGCTTTGGCCAGTTGAATGGTTGGCGCGGCCGACCAAGCCTAGCGCTCGGGTCGGAATTGATGCGATCGGGCACTCGACGTGGTGGTTCCGTGCTATCATATAGGTCGTAGGCAACAACCCAGGCGTCCCATGTCGATCACACGACCGCCCAATGCTTTGACCGACCCGATGGTCGACCCCTTTGGTCGCCACGTCACGTATCTGCGTGTCTCGGTGACCGACCGATGTGATTTTCGCTGCGTTTATTGCATGTCGGAGCACATGACATTCCTGCCCAAGCGCGATCTGCTGTCGCTCGAGGAGCTGGATCGGGTGTGCTCGGCGTTTATAGCGAAGGGCGTGCGCAAGCTGCGGATCACGGGCGGCGAGCCGCTGGTGCGCAAGAATATCCTGTGGTTGTTCCAGTCACTGTCGCGGCACCTGGAGTCGGGCGCGCTCGAGGAATTGACGCTGACGACCAACGGCAGCCAGCTCCCGAAGTATGCCGCTGAGCTGGCCGCACTAGGCGTCCGACGCATCAACGTCTCGCTCGATACGCTCGACCCGACCAAGTTCCGCGCCATTACGCGGTGGGGGGACTTGGCCCAGGTGACGGCGGGTCTGGATGCGGCCGACAAAGCCGGACTGGCGGTGAAGATCAATGCGGTGGCGCTGAAGGGCGTCAACGAGCACGAGATCGAAGACTTGGTGCGCTTCGCCCATGGCCGGGGCGCTGACCTGACGTTGATCGAGACGATGCCGCTGGGCGACATCGACGGCGACCGGACGGATCAGTATCTGCCGCTGTCGATCGTGCGCGCGCGCCTCATGGAGCGGTTCACGCTGATCGACATTCCCTACCGCACGGGCGGGCCGGCCCGCTACGT
>JANOKV010000232.1:0-4649 GCA_031419415.1 Hyphomicrobiales bacterium
CGGGCCAGATCCTCTCCGTCGACGGTGGCCGCTCGTGAGAGGATGGGCATGACGACGGCGATGCGATTGCAATTGGTCAGCTGCGATTGCCGTACTGCGACTTGCTCTGCTTATCCTCGCGGACCTCGTGCATTCGCTCCAGCTGGTGATCGACGCGCGGCGTCAAGATTTGGCAAAGCCTCGTTTTCTGGCCTCTATTATCTGCCTGCTGGCGGGGTTCGAATACCGGCACGCCTCGTGCAATGTGTCCAAGTTCCGATCCCGCTCGCGGGCGAATCGCGACGGCGACATTGATGGTGTCGACCGGTGGTATCCTCTGGGGGCCCTCGAAAACCCGACGCAACTCTTCCCTGGGAGCCATGCACAGGGTTCTATAAGTCTCCAGGATGGGCAGCCAATAAGATCAACAAGTTGTCGACCTGACCAAAACCTCCCAAATCCATTAGCTACAAACTAGCTACAATGAGCGGCTTGCACACCGATTGCATAGCCGGTCCGCTATCATACCTGTTGCGCACTTTCGTGCATCGCACTAGGCTGTCTTCATGCAACATCGAAAGACCATTTCTCTCACTGCCAAGGACGATGCCTTCATCGCTGCGCAACTGGACTCCGGCGAATACGGCAACGCCAGCGAGATCGTGCGCGCGGGGTTGCGTCTATTGGAACAGGAACAACTCAAACTCGCCGCTCTGCGCCTAGCAATAAGCGAAGGCGATGCCGCCTACGCGCGCGGAGAGTTCACGGCCTACACTCAGCCTGGCCAACTTGCCGCCGACCTCAAAGCCAAACTCCTTGAGGACCAAGAGCGCTCACGCGGCTGATGCCGGAATGGGCACCGCTCTCTCCCGCCGCCGTGACTCGGCCTAACATGGGCCATGCCCCATCGACCGCCTCCCCCTGGCTCCAAGCACCTGCAGGTCACGACGCCAGCTCGCACCGACATTGACGACGCATTGGCTTACCTTGCCCGTGAGGCCGGCTTGCAAGTGGCGTTGGATTTCTCCGATCGTATCGACGAGGCGCTGATCAAGCTGGCCGACGTTGGCCACTCTGGCGTTTCCTGCAAATGGCTCAGTCCCGGCCTGCGCATGACAACCATTGCTCGCTAGTGCGTCTATTTCCGCGTTACGCCCACCGAGACCCGCATTATCCGCTTCCTGCATGGATCGCGGGATGTCAGCGCCATCATTTTCGAGCCCGATTGATCAGTCATATTTATACGGACTTGAGTAGGAAACGCACCGCTGTGCAGTGCGGTGATGGCTGCTGCGCGATTGATTGGCGGGCTGATTCGGCCTAAGCCATGTCCCTCTCCCATCAGCGCAGCGGAACGAGACCCCATGGCCAAGCCAGCCTCCAAGCCCAACACCTATCGTATCGCCGTCATTCCCGGCGACGGCATCGGCAACGAGGTGGTGCCGGAAGGCATCAAAGTGCTCGAGGCGGTGGGCCGCAAATTCGACATCGCCTTCCAGTGGGACAACTTCGGCTGGAGCTGCGAAACCTACAAGAAAACCGGCAAGATGATGCCCGATGATGGGCTCGACCAGATCCGGAACCACGACGCGATTTATTTGGGCGCCGTTGGCTTTCCCGGCGTTCCCGACCACATTTCGTTGTGGGGATTGCTGATCCCGATCCGGCGCAATTTCCAGCAGTATATCAATCTGCGGCCCGTGCGCCTGTTCGAGGGCGTCGACGGCCCCCTCGCTGGCCGCAAGCCCGGCGATATCGACTACTGGGTGGTCCGCGAGAACAACGAGGGGGAATATTCCTCGATCGGTGGGCGCATGTACGAGGGCACCGAACTCGAGGGCGCGGTGCAGACGGCCATCTTCACCAAAAAGGGTTGCGACCGCGTGATGCGCTACGCCTTCAATTTGGCGGCGACCCGCAAACGCAACGAAGTCGCCTCCGCCACGAAATCCAACGGCATCTCGATTTCCATGCCCTATTGGGACGAGAGGTTCGCGGCGATTTCAAAAGAATTCCCCAAGGCCAAGACCAGTCAATTTCACATCGACATCCTGACCGCTCACCTCGTGCGCAATCCGCACTGGTTCGACGTCATCGTCGGGTCGAACTTGTTTGGCGACATCCTCTCGGACCTCGGACCTGCCACCACAGGGACGATCGCCATTGCGCCCGGCGCCAACATCAACCCGGAGAAGGACTACCCCTCGATGTTCGAGCCCGTGCACGGCTCGGCTCCCGATATCGCTGGCCAGGGCATCTCCAACCCGATCGGCCAGATCTGGTCGGGGGCCATGATGCTCGAGCATCTGGGCCACAAGGATGCGGCCGACGCCATCGTCACCGCCATCGAGAAGCTGTTCAAGGACACCGACCTGCGCACACGGGATCAAGGCGGCAAGGCCATGTGCGCGGAACTGGGCGACGCTATTGTCGAGCTGGTGAAGGCGGGGTGAACGGCGATGGCCACCACCGCATCCGATCTCATCGGCGCCTGGCGACTCGAGAGTTGGGCGCTCGTCTATGAGGATGGGCGCCCCTCCGAGTATCCACTGGGCCGGGATGCCGTGGGTCGCATTATTTATACGGCCGACGGCCACGTCAGCGCCATGCTGATGCGGGCGGGTCGGCTTCTATTGGCCGATACGTCGCCAGAAGCCAAGGCTCTGGCTTACGATGATTGCTTCGGTTACGTCGGACGCTACGAGGTGCGTGATGAGGCCGCCTATCACACGATCGAAGTGGCCACGAACCCCGCGCTCGTCGGCATTACCTCGACCCGGTTCATTCTCCTCGACGGTGACCGGCTGACACTGTCGGGCCCGGACTTTTCGCCCGGCGCGCAGCGCTTTCAACGCATCATCTGGCGGCGAACGAAACCGCAGACGGCCCCGTCATGACGACCGCGCCAAAGGTCGGGGGCGAGGAAGCGATCATCCAGGGCTTCTTGGCCCCCCTGGCTCTTGGCTATCCAGGCGCCTTCGGACTGCGCGATGACTGTGCGGCGATCACGCCGACGCCAGGCCATGATCTCATCGTGAAAACAGACCCCGTCGCGGAGGGTGTGCACTTCAGCGCCGACGATGCGCCCGAAGACATCGCCTGGAAAGCATTGGCGGTCAACGTCTCCGATCTGGCCGCTAAAGGCGCGCGCCCCCTCGCCTACCTGATGGCGCTAAGCTTTCCCGAACCGCCCAGCGCCGGCTGGATGCAGCGGTTCGCGCAGGGCTTGGGTGCTGCGCAAGCGGCGTTCGGTATGCACCTGGTCGGCGGTGACACGGATCGGCGATCAGGGCCGATCACGATTTCAATCACCGTGTTCGGTGAAGTTCCAGCCGGCACGATGGTGCAGCGGAGCACGGCCAGAGCAGGTGATCTCATCTACGTCTCGGGGTCACTCGGCTCGGCGGCGATCGGGCTGTTGGTGCGACGAGACCCAGCCTTGGCAGGGGGCTGGGACCTGGACGATGCCCAGCGCGCCGAAGTCCTCGGGCGACTTCATCGACCACAACCGCGATTGCAACTTGGCGATCCGCTGCGCGCCCACGCGTCAGCGGCGATGGACTTGTCCGACGGCTTGGCCAAAGACCTCGATCGCATGTGCCGGGCGAGTGGGTGCGGCGCGCTCGTTCGCCTCGCTGATCTGCCGATGTCGACCGGCGTCGCTCATTTGGTTGCCGCCGATCCCGAGCATTGGACTGCCGTCATCGCCAGTGGAGACGATTACGAGGTGCTGGCTACTGTTTGCCCTGCAAACGCCCCGGCGTTCGAGAGCGCCGTCCGCGCGGCGGCTCCGGGGCTCCCCATGAGTTGTATCGGTGCCATGGTGGCGGGAAGTGGCGTCATCATCGCCCAGGCGGACGGTCGCCCCCTCCTTCTCGACCGCACGGGTTGGGAGCATTTTTGATGGGTTGCGCGAAGCGCTGACGCTCCGCCAAGGCCTTTAGGGCGCAATAGCCTTCCAATCGGCATGACCGGAGTGCGGGCGCGACCTGCGACGTCCGCTCACTTGTCCAACCAAACCTCGACCAGATCCTGTGACAGGTAATGCGAGGGTGTCATGTGCCAGCCTTTGACTTTCTTGGGCATGACGACGATGCGGTTGGTCCACAGGAGCGGCACGGCGTAGGCCTGGGTCAGGGTGTAGATGTTCATCTCGCGCACCAGCTTGGTGCGCTCGACGGGATCGAGGATGCGCTGTTGCTTTTCGTACATCGCATCGATCTTGGTGTCTTCGTGACCCGAGTAGCCCAGCGTCGTCATTTTCTTCGATAGGAACTTGACGAAATGTTGCGTCGGGTCGTCGAGGTAGTCGGAGATGAATTCCATGCCGACTTCGAAATTTCCTTTGGCCAAATTGTCCTGATAGAGCTTCGTCTCAAGCTGTTCGTGCGTGGCCGTCACGCCGATCTGCCGCCACTGGTCGATGGCGAACACGCCGAAGCGCTTTACGGCGCAGTTCCGAATGGGGCTAGGCTAGCGCACAATCGAGCGAATTCGGAAGCGCTTGCGTGGCGTCGGCAGTCCTCTAGCCGCCAAAAAGGGCCATCGACAGGGGAATCGGGTGAATGTTATTTCCTTCCGATCAGGCTGGCCAGGTAGTCGTCGTCCCAGGCGGCGACTTTGCGTTTGACGCGCAGGCTGTCCTTGCCCGGCGCCTGCCGCAGCAGGTT
>JANOKV010000233.1:0-1777 GCA_031419415.1 Hyphomicrobiales bacterium
GACGACCCGCATGATTTCGTTGGTGCCTTCGAGGATCTGGTGGACGCGCAGATCACGGACCAGCTTTTCGAGCCCGTAATCCTTCAAGTACCCGTATCCGCCGTGCAGTTGCAGCGCTTCGTTGCAGATTTGGAAGCCGAGGTCAGTGGCATAGCGCTTGGCCATGGCGGAATACATACCGGCCTGAGGATCGGCGCGGTCCAGCGCATCGCCAGCGCGATAGATCATGAGGCGCGCCGCCTCGAGATCGGTCGCCATATCGGCAATTTTGAATTGCAGGGCCTGGAAGTCGGCGAGATTTTTGCCGAAGGCCTTGCGCTCGAAGAGATAGTCCCGTGCCTTGTCGAGCGCCATCCACGCGGCTCCCAGGGAGCACGCTCCGATGTTGATGCGGCCGCCATCGAGGCCGGACATGGCGAATTTGAAGCCCTGACCCTCCACGCCGCCGACGAGATTTCCCGCCGGCACGCGGCAGTTTTCCATGATCACTTGTCGCGTCGGCTGGGCGTTCCAGCCCATTTTCCGCTCGAGAGGACCGAACGAGAGGCCGGGCGTCTCCTTCATGACGACGAAAGCGGACACGCCACCAGCACCCTCGCTGCCCGTGCGTGCGAAAATGAAGTAGAAGTCGGCCGCGCCGGCTCCCGATATGAACTGCTTCGTGCCGTCGAGAACATAGTCGCCGCTGTCCCGGCGCGCCGTTGCGGCGAGTGCGGCGGCATCGGATCCCGCACCGGGTTCGGTTAGGCAATAGCTCGACAGCCAGTCCATGGACGCGAGGTTCGGTATCCAAGCGGCGACCTGCTCGGGCGTGCCGTATTTGGCCACCATCCAGGCCACCATGTTGTGGATCGAAATGTAGGATGAGACTGCCGGACAGCCATAGGCCAGCGCCTCGAAAATCAGCGCCCCGTCGAGCCGCGATAGCCCCGTGCCACCCTGCTCGGACGGCACATAGATTGTCGACATGCCGAGGCCGGCCGCCTCCCGGATCACATCGACGGGAAAATGGCTCTTCTCATCCCACTCCGCCGCGCCCGGCGCGATGCGCTCCTTGGCGAACGCCAGCGCCGTTTCCTGAATGGCCGTTTGATCTTCGGTGAGGGTGAAGTTCACAGAGCGCTCCAGTTCCACAGGAGTGTGACGTGCTTGGTTCGGCGCTTGATCGCGAGCTTGTCGAAGAACCTCTGATCTGCGGTTACCAACTGACAACCGCGCTGTTCGGCTAACACGAGATAAAAACAATCCCAGGGCGAATGCGTGAGTTCAAAGGCCAAATCTAGGGCCGGCCGCGCCAAAGCCGCCGTATCGACCAGTTCGTTGAAACACCCCGCAATCGCATCAATCGCCAAGCCTGCTTGCTGGGATGTAATGTCAGCTTGGCGGACATGCATCCAGAAGGCGCTCGCGCATTCCGCGATCAAAATGTCGGGCGCGAGCAAGCCTCCAGCGTATCGCTGAACGTCCATCGCCTTCGGGCGATCGATCTGGTCGACATACCATTTCACCGCGACGTTGGCATCAACGACCAAAGTCATGCTCGATGCTCGTCCCGGAGTCGTCGTAGAACTTCTTCACTCGGCTCGGCGGCGGGCTGCTGCTGCAGAGCCGCGATGCGGTTTGCGGTATCGGCGCGCTCCTCGGGCGTCAGCGGCGCCGCGCGCCCGATGATCTCCCGTAGCTCCTGCTCGAGGGAATGGCCCTTGAG
Organism: Hyphomicrobiales bacterium; assembly: GCA_031419415.1. Lineage (GTDB taxonomy): Bacteria > Pseudomonadota > Alphaproteobacteria > Rhizobiales > Hyphomicrobiaceae. Next base: position 1,709 of record JANOKV010000233.1, read on the forward strand.
CTCCGCTTTGAGTTTGATGGCGCGGATGACGGCGTCATCGAGATTTCTGATCAGCACTTGTCCCATGGC
>JANOKV010000234.1:0-2264 GCA_031419415.1 Hyphomicrobiales bacterium
TCCGCCGCGATCTCGAGGGCGCCGATCTCGACATCGAGCTGGCGATGGTCTTCCCGCAGCTTCACCAGCTGCTCTCTGAGATCACGTTCGTTCGGTCGGTTCATCGCGCAACTTGAGCTGATCATGCGTCTATAACGCGACGCGTGCACCCCTCCACTATCGCGCCGACGCTGCGCGAGCGCAACTGATTGTCAGAGGGGCTCCGGTCTTCGCCCATGAATTGAGTCGGGTCTTGGGGTTCAGGGGATGGTCGCTGGTATGGGTGGCGGTGCGGGATGGGGGGAGACGGTCGCGAGTGAGCCTGAGCCGTCATCCGCCCGGCTTCCAAAGTCTTGACAGACAACGTCCGCTGTTTGTGCGATGCTCAAGGGAGGCACAGGGATGGTGCAGGTACTCCGTCGCTGCTGAGCAGGTCACGCGATCACCCCACCTGCGTTGATCGGTAACTCCACAAAAGGACTAGCCGTTTGACTGCAAACAATAGCGACACGCCGCTTATCGAACCCAACCCGTCGGGCGAAAAAGCTGAAACGGGAATGCGTGCCTTAAAAGATCGCATTCGGCAGCAAGAACTCCTCGCGGAACTAGGCGTGAAGGCGCTACAAGGCGCCACGATTGACGAGTTGCTAAATGAAACAGCACGATTGACCGCAATCGGCCTTGACGTCGAGTTTTGCAAAGTTCTCGAACATATCCAGTCCAGCAATAGACTACTGGTGCGTGCAGGCGTAGGCTGGGACGACGGTGTCATCGGCGTTGCGACCGTTGGCGCTGATCTCGAGTCACCCGCTGGCTTTGCATTGCGGACCGGCAAGCCCGTAATCTCGAACCATCTTGAGAACGAAGAGCGCTTCCGAACCTCGGATCTGCTTAAGCAGCACGGCATCCGGCGCGCGATGAATGTAATTTTACAAGGTGATGGCAAGCCGTTTGGTGTGCTTGAAGTGGACAGCCGTTCGGAAGCTGAATTTCTCGAGCATGACATAGCTTTCCTACAGGGTGCGGCAAACATCTTAGGAATGGCGATTGAGCGCGAGCGGCACGAGCGGCACCTCACTGCCGCGCTAGAACGACATAAAGTTCTGCTTAAGGAGATCAACCATCGCGTCAAGAACAGTCTGTCAATCGTTTCCAGCATGCTAAATCTTCAGGCTCGTGACATTGCGAACCCTGAATTGACGCAACATTTGAGTGAGGCGGCCCATCGCATTGCGGCAATTGGAAAGGCCCATGATCAACTGAGCTACGGTTCAAATACCGAGCAGATGGACATCGGCAAATACATCAAGGCCATCTGCAGCGATCTGGATCGCAGTGTTGCTCACTGCCAAGTCGTCGCCGAGGCCGTTGACGGGATTGTTATCCGCACTGACAGGGCAATTTCCATCGCCTTGATCGTGAACGAATTGATCACCAACGCTGCGAAGTACGCCTACAGCAATGAAACGGGCGGAAAAGTTTGGATAAATGTCGCTCGCAATAGCCAGGTTTCATTCTCAGTTTCCGTGCGCGACGAAGGCGCTGGCCTGCCTCTAGACTTTGTTCTTCAAAAAGCGACGGGATTGGGAATGCGGATTGTCACGGCTTTCTCCAAACAGGTGAACGCAACGATCAAGGTTCGTTCCCTTGAGCCAGGGACAGAGTTTGTCCTCTCGTTTCCGATAGATGATGCCCCATAATTTAGAATTTCCGATGATTTTCTAGAGCAGCCAGTCACGAAGGACCTGCTGGCGGGCACCCCGCTGTCGGCAAGGTCCATGCTCGACCGTCAGCTATCTATCGGTGAGCGGCCTTACGACAAACCGCGGATCGTAGATCTGGCAACGGTCGCACTTGGCCCGTTTCAGCCATGCATCTGCTCTATTATAGTAAGGGGATGCGATGGCGCTGTGCAAGCTTCGTTGTCGTAGCTGGACCGCGTCGCCTGATTGGATCGCCGCCGCTCACCCTCACTGCGCCGGCAGCGTCGGCCCTGCGGTCACCGGTGGGCGGGGTTGTGTGGCGCCGTTGTTCATGTCGACACTGGTCAGGTCGAGCCTTGTTCCACCCAGACTGCCCATCAGGAAACTCACCACGTCGGCTTGGTATTCGATCCATTTGGCGTAGGCGTTGCCGGCTCCGTGGCCGCTGCCGTCGCGGGTGCGCAGCCAGACTTGGGCGTCGGGATTGGCGCGTCGCAGGGTGGCGGCCATTTTCCACGCATGCGAGGGGGCGACGCGCTGATCGTTGTCGCCGGTCACGATGAGCAGGGGCGGGTAGAGCAC
>JANOKV010000235.1:0-5667 GCA_031419415.1 Hyphomicrobiales bacterium
CCTGCCGCCGCTCCAGCGCTTGAGGTGCCGCTGCTCCTCGATCTCGTCGGGGTCGGGGGACAGCAACACGCGCAGGAACTCGAAGTAACCGCTCGTCCCGCCAACATCCACGGGCGGGCAGCAGCGCGCGCCATCGATGCAGGTCGCCATCTTCGGCGCCGGCTTCACGGCGACCAGCTTCTCCAGCGTGACGGTGTGGCGCCAGTTGTCGCCGTAGTCGTAGACGTACTTGAACGACGTGCCGGGCTGTCGGCTGAAATCGCGCATTCGAACCTCGTTGGCATCGTAGACGCGGGCGTCGTCGTCATCGCGCTCGGCGGACAGCAGCTCGATATCGCCGTAGGTGAGGCCACCGACCTGGAAGTCATGAAGGTGCGAGTCCGTCCAGCCCATCGCCGCCTGCAGAATATGATGCATCTCGGCAAGCGTGATCCGCAGCGGCACGACAAGGCGGCGCCAGACCGGCGGCTCGATGTCGTCGAGCGCGATGTGGATCTGGACAGCATTCAGCTCCTCCCAGACCGTGTGCTGCGTGGTGGTCGTCTCCGTTGACACAATGGTTCGCCCCGGCCTCATCCCTTGCTGGTCATCTTGGCCCGACGCGCAAGCCGTCGTCAAACAAGGCGTGCCCCCAATACACCCGACCGAAGCCGAATGGCCGAGACCGGCCTCGATGTATCGAGGGCTTGACGTTCATGCCAAGCACGCAGTGGACGCCTCTCGGTCAGTCTGGCAAGGCCGACGTGCAGCTGCCGGTCATGAAGATCGACTTCCGAGGTCCGTCGCAGTCGAGGCGCTGCCAGTCTCGCCAACATGCGGAGTTCCACTCTACCTGATCGCCCCGATGCGTCTGCGGTCTCTCACAATGCCATCTCTGCGCCGGGTCGTAGTCCGTGCAAGGGCGTTGCCCTCGGCTTCGGCTGCGCCGGCCGCCTCCGCCGGTGAGACCGGCGTTCGGTTCCGTGACCACTCTGCCCCGTCGCCTTTCGCTTGGCATCGAGACCGCAATTCAGCGGGGCTCGAGAAAACGAGAGGAACGGACATGTCAGCCTATATAGTTAGCAAAGCCCACATCGATGCCATCGTCACTTTCGCCGTCGGCGGGACACGCCGCGTCGGAACGGTCAAGCGCATGGCCGAGGATGCCGGCCACGGCAAGTACGTCAGCTCATCGGACTACACGCCGAGCCAGATCGGCGCCGCGCTCTGGGCCGAGAACCATGCCTCGGTCGACCATCGCTACACCGAAACCACGCCGGCGCCGGCCTACGTCTTCCGCCCCACGGGCCACGGCAGCGCCTGCTCCAAGCCGACGCGCCTCCTGACGCCGCTGGACATCATCAATTATGCGCAGTGCGCCGTTATGCATAGTGGGGCAAGGATCGGCGCACGAGAACCAGCGCTTTTCAACAGCCTTTTGCATGGCGATGTTGCTTGGCGACTTCACATAATCTCAGACCTCTCTCCCGACAATGATGTCGGCAAGAGAGAGGTATGACATGAGTGTTCGTCCCAAGCCGCGCTATCGAAAGCCACGTTTCACCGACACGGGAGACCTCGCGGCTCCTTTGGCGCAATACATCCAATCACTGCAGGCCGCGGGCCACACGCGCTTCACTGTGTCAGGATACGCGGGCGCCGCACGCCACTTCATCCATTGGCTCGCTCTGTCCGCCATTGCCGTCACTGAAATCGACGTCGAGACCGTCCACCGCTTCGCTCGCCATCGCTGCGCGTGTGGTCGGCTCAAGCGTAAGGGCTGCTTGTCAGTCCGGTACATGCCGCGAGTTCACAGGTTCGCTGCCTTTCTCGGCGCACAGGAGATCGGCCGGTACAGGCTTCGCAGCAAGCGCAATGGGTGCGATGCGAGGTTGGCTCCATATAGGCAGTGGCTCCTGGAACAGCGAGGCCTCCGGCCAACAACGATCGATTTGCAATGTAGGTTGCTCAATCGCGTCCTCCCTGCACTTGCAGCGCGGCCGCGCGCTTGGACATCACAACAAATCCGCGAAGTGGTAATCAATCGAGCCAAGGAAGTTTCGCCACACCATGCGTCACTTGTCGGAGCGGCTCTACGCGGTTATCTGCGCTTCCTCGGCGCGCAAAGCGCTTGCCGCGTGGGGCTCGAGCACGCCGTCCCTTCGATTCCGAAATGGAATCTATCAACGCTCCCGCGCTACATCGGCGCAGCTGAGATCGAACGATTGATTTCGACGTGCGATACCGCAACGCCAACGGGCCTGCGAGATCGTGCCGTACTTCTCTTGCTGGCACGGCTTGGGTTGCGAGCTGGAGACATCGTGTCGTTGAGGCTCGGCGACATCGACTGGCGGCAATCAACCATTGCCGTACAGGGCAAGAGTAGGAGCGCGACCAGACTTCCATTGCCTCAAGACGCCGGTGACGCGCTACTCGCCTACCTTGTCAAAGGCAGGCCGCGCATTGACAGTGACCGTGTGTTCTTCATGGCAAAGGCGCCGGTCCGGCCGATGGTTCGTTCGGGTGCCGTTGGTGCCATCGTGCGGTCGGCACTCCACAAGAGCGGCGTTGTCACCCCAATGGGCGGCGCGCATTTGCTTCGACATTCCGCGGCCACAGCGATGCTTCGGGGCGGCGCAACACTGCAATTGGTCGGGTCTGTCCTTCGCCACCGATCGCCGGACATGACGGCTCACTATGCGAAAGTCGACGTCACCGCTCTGCAGCGGGTGACGCAAACCTGGCTCGGAGACCGCTGATGCTCAGCAGAAACCTTGATCGATATGTCGAGCAGAAGCGTGCCTTGGGATACAAGTTCCATACGCAGAGCGTTCAACTGAGGTTGTTCGTGACATTTGCCGAAAAGCACGGGGATCGACATGTCCGGTGTTCCCGTGTCGTCGCATGGGCAAGTCTCGCTCCTTCCTTGAGACATCGCAGGAACCGAGTCCTCGTGGTGCGCCGCTTTGCGCTTGCGCTTCGAGCGGATGATCCACGACATGAATGTCCGAACGCTGACGTGTTCGGAAAGGATCAGGCGCCACGTCGCCGGCCCTATATTTACAGCGAGGCCGAAATCCGACGCCTGCTGCGCGCGGCCACGGCCGTGCGACCAGGGGAACGGTTCACATCCGCTACATTGAAGACGCTCTTCGGTCTCATTGCCGCGACCGGCATGCGAGTTTCGGAGGCGCTCGCTCTGCGGCTTGAGGATTTGACACCCGATGGGCTTCTCATTCGTGAGACCAAGTTCTTCAAGAGCCGCCTGTTGCCGTTGCACGATACAGTCCGGGAGGCACTGAACCGTTATCTCGTCGCCCGTCGAATGGTGCCTGCTCGGGAACGATCGATGTTCGTGTCGACCGGCGGGAAGACGCTTCCCTATTGGCGCGCACACACGGACTTTCGGCGGATGATCGATTTCGCCGGTCTCCGAGGCGCCAATGACGGGCGCGACCCGCGAATACACGACCTGCGGCACACCTTTGCGGTCCGCTCATTGGAAAGCTGCTGCCGTGATCGACCAGGGATTGGTAGTCACATGGTCGCGCTGAGCACCTATCTCGGGCACACCTGTGTGACGCATACTTATTGGTACCTGCATTCGACGCCGCTCTTGTTGAAGCAAATCGCTGAGGCCGGCGAAGCCCTCCACACAGGAGCCGGCTCATGACAAAGCTGGCACCCCATCTGAGTTGCTTCTTGCTTGAGCATCTGCCGAAAGAGCGGAGGGCCAGTCAGCACACATGCGAAGCCTACGCGCAAAGCTTTCAACTCTTGCTCGTCTTCGCGTCCCAGCGACTCAAGATCAAACCTTCGATGATCGACATCGAACGGCTCGATGCCCAACTGGTCCTCGCGTTTCTGGAACACTTGGAAAAGAAGCGGGGCAACTCCCCGCGAACGCGTAACGCGCGACTTGCCGCGATCAATTCCTTCTTCCGGTTCCTTGAATACAGGGTTCCGTCCTGCCTGGATCAGGCGCGGCGGATTCATTCGATACCTATGAAGAAGACCGATCAAGCGCTCGTTGACTACCTCGTGCGAGACGAGATGCAAGCCTTGCTTGACGCGCCTGATCCAAGGACCCGCTACGGCATCCGTGATCGTGCGATGCTGCATCTCGCATTCGCTGCAGGTATGCGCGTATCGGAACTGGTCAACCTCAAGGTCGACGAAATCGATCGCCACGCAGCCGGTACTGTGCGCATTGTTGGTAAGGGTCGCCGCGAGCGCGTTCTGCCACTTTGGAAGGCAACGTCGACAGCGGTGAAGGCGTGGATCGCGGTACGCCCGAGCAGTACGTCACCCGAACTCTTTCTCAACGCCCGCGGTGAAGCAATGACGCGTGCCGGCTTTGGGTACATTCTGGCCAAGTACGTAACTTCTGCCTCTGCCGCGACGCCTTCCATCAAACGCAAGCGGGTCAGTCCGCACGTGCTGCGCCACACCTGTGCGATGCACGCGCTGCAAGCGACGGGAGACGTGCGAAAGGTGTCCCTTTGGCTTGGCCACGCCAGCATGCAGAGCACAGAGGTCTATTTGCGGGCCGATCCGACCGAAAAGCTACAGGCGTTGAATGCAATGACGCCGCCGATGCTCAAGCCTGGTCGGTTCAAAGCACCAGACAAACTCATGGCCATGCTGAACGCGACAAACCGCAGATTATGCTGAGCGGATAACTCAGAAGTGCGCGGCAGGGTACGGTTTGCTGTCGCGCGCTTCGCATAACGGCGAACTGCGCATAATTGATGATATGCTGTGCACAACATAACATCAAGCTCTGCCAGTCGCTCAAGTATCAGTCCTGCGAGCATCCCGGCTGGGAGGCATCCTTCGCCTACGATTTCCTGAACCGCGTGATCTCCGCCGCCATCGGTGCACTGCCCGGTTATGACAACGCCTTCTGGGGCATCGACAATTGACGCACCGAGGCCGCTGCAGCGATGCAGCGGCCATCACGACCAACGCGCGTTGGTCGTGATGATGGCCCTGCGCGGCGCTTTGTGTCCGCAATGGCCGCAGGATCTTTGGGAGCATGAGAGATGCAGCGTTCGGTACGAGGCGATAGCGGGTCAGATGCGGGGAGTCGCCAACTGATCAGCCTCCTGTAGGCGGCTCAATGGCCATACCTCAGCAGTATCCACAGGAACTTTGGAGCAGACTGAGATTATCGGGTTGCGACTTGTCGAGCCGGTACTGCATGCCGCCAGTCGGTAAATGAACTGAGGCGATTGATTCTGATCGGCCGTTTCCGCGAACGACCCAACGACCTCCACCGGCGCCGTCCAGATTCCTTTCGGACTATTGTGCGGGCCCCGCCTCCTCCGCCCCACCAAGCCCAACCCCGTCCAATATGGCCCGCACACTGCCGGGACCCCAGCGGTCCCCCGGAGCCCAAAACGCGAAAAGCCGTCTGCAGAATCTTCAATTCTCAGCTGCCATCGCAGGCGCAACAACGACAATGCCCTGCAACCTTTCGCCTCACGCGTTCAATGCTTCACGCTTTTCACGATCGTAGGTGTACTGCACATAGACCTTGCTCGTGATCGAGCCAGATCGGGCGCTCACGTGATTGAGAATGAGTGAGATCGTGTGCGGGCTGACGCCCATCTCGGCCATGCGCGTGGCGGCCGTCCGGCGCAGATCGTGAATGCGAAAGTTCTCCAGGCCAATGACTGGCCGGGC
>JANOKV010000236.1:0-3244 GCA_031419415.1 Hyphomicrobiales bacterium
CGGGCGGTCGCGCCCATCAGCATGAGCGCCGTCTGGTCGAAGCCCTTCGGCGCATCGGCGACGGCCAGGGGTTTCACCTTATCGAACGTCACGTCGCCTTGGGCTTCTCCGGCGAGGTTCTTGCCCTCGCCCACACGCACCGTGCGCGTCTCGACGAGGGCGATGACAGGCCCCTTGGCGCCATGGGCGAGCACGGCGATATGGGCCGCTGCCTTGGCGAACGGAATGGCGCGGGCGCGGCCCGTCAGCGTGCCGTCCGTGTCGAGCGTGATACGATCCTTGGGTCGCATGGGTGCGAGCGTCATAGCGCCGGCCGGCGAGGCGATTTTCCCTTGCGTGAGCAGCCAGCCCGCGAGCAATGTCTCCGCCAGCGGCACGGGCGTGGCATACCGACCAGCGACCGTCAGCACCTCGAAACCGTCGGCGAGGTCGGCGCCCGCACCCCCCAGCTCTTCGGGCACCCACGCGAGCGTCAACCCCGCCTCTTCGAGGGCTGCCCACAAGGGGCCACGCCACTCTTGGGTCTTGGCCGCATTGACGGTCTGTGGATCGGCGAGGTCGGCAAATATGCGCGCGGCCGTTTCGGCGACGATGCTCTCGCTCACGATTGAACTCCCTCGGCAGGACGCGAGCCCCGATGAAGGGCTCGAATGTCCGGACTTGTCCCGAGCAAAGTCATAGAGCCTGGGCAGCGGGGCGACAAGTCGGTGTGGTCAACCCGCCGCGAGCCCTTCGACGAACCGCGTGATGGCGTCGAGGACCTCGATAGGGCGATCGCGCTGGGGAACGTGGCCGCAACCGGGCAAGACGAGTTTACTCACGGGACCCGGCGCCCGGTCGGCGATGGCGTCGATCTGGGCGAGCGTGCCGTAGTCGTCGTCCTCGCCTTGAATGAGGAGCGTTGGACAGGTCAGCCGCGCAAGTTCGGGCCCCAGCGTCCAGGCGCGGAACCGGGGGTCCATCCAGATATCGGCCCACCCCAGAAACGCATCGTCGACATTGGCGTGGTGGCGCTCGAGGCGGGCTCTCAATTGGCCGTCGTCATAGGCGTTGCGCACGCGCGCAATGCTCTCCACCGAGATCGACTCGACGAACACGTGCGGGGCCATCAGCACGACACCCGTGGGATCTGGCGCGGCATCCGCCGCGTAAATCAGCGCAATCGACGCGCCATCCGAGTGGCCGACGAGGATGGGACGCTCGATCTGGAAATGCGCCAACAGGGCGGGCAGCACATCGAGCGCTTCGCGATGCATGAAGTCGGGATTGCGCGGTTCCTCGAGAGGGTCGGATTGGCCGTAGCCGCGGCGCGAATAGATCAACGCCCGAGCCCCGGCGCGGCGAGCGAGTTTGTCGGGAAAATCACGCCACAGCGACACCGATCCCAAACCCTCGTGCAGGAAGACGAGCCAGGGCTTGGTTGCATCGCCGAGAATGAGGCGGGTTTCGAGGCGCACGCCACCAATGTCGACGAGGGTCATCGCTCTACACTCCCAGCGTGCGCTCGAGCAGGGCGGCATCGGCAATGAGATCGGCGGGCCGGCCCTCGAACGCCACGTCTCCTTTGATCAAAACGACCACACGATCGGTGACGCGCGCCACCTCGGCCACGTTCTTATCGACGATGATGGTGGCGATGCCGGCCGCCCGCACCAGCCCCACCGTGCGCCAGATGTCCTCGCGAATGAGCGGGGCCAAGCCTTCGGTCGCCTCGTCCAGAATGAGCGCGCGTGGGTTGCCGAGCAACGCCCGCCCGATCGCCAGCATCTGCTGCTCCCCGCCCGACAGTTGATCGCCGCGATTGCCGATCCGTTGTCCGAGGCGGGGGAAGAGCTCGAGTACGCGTTCGACCGTCCATGCGACGCCGCCATCCACGCCGGGACGCGTGGCGATGGCGAGATTTTCGGCGACCGTCAGCGCGGTGAAGATGCCACGACCCTCCGGCACGTAGGCCAACCCCAGGCGCGCAATGGCGAACGTCGGGGCCTGGGTGACGTCCGCTCCGTCGATGGTGACGCGGCCACGGCGAGGCCGCACGAGACCCATAATGGTTCGGATCAACGTCGTCTTGCCCATACCGTTCCGGCCCATCAGGCCGATGGAGTCGCCTGCACGCAGGGTGAGCGAGACGCCTCGCAAGATATGGCTCGCCCCGTAATAGGTGTGCAGCCCCGAGGCCTCGATCAGCGGCGGCGGGCTCATGTGTGGCCCCCCAAGTAAGCCGACTGCACCGCCCGATCGGTGCGCACATCGGCAGGTTTTCCGGTCGCGAGCACGCCGCCTTCGACCAGCACCGTGAGGCGGTCGGCGACTTTGAACACGAAATCCATATCATGCTCGATCAGCAGAATGGCGTGGTCCTCGGCGAGCCCTTTGAGCAGGGCCACCATACGCGTGCTTTCCTCTGGACCCATGCCGGCGAGCGGTTCATCGAGTAACAGGACTTTGGGGGCGCTGGCCAAGGTCATGGCGATCTCGAGCTGCCGTTGCTGGCCGTGCGCCAGCGTGCCCGCGATGCGCTGATGACCGCGAGGCAGGCCGGCGCGCTCGAGCGCGGCGATGGCGCGCGCGACCAGCGCTGGCTCCGCGTCAGGGGCGCGCAGCAAACGCCGCACGGGCAGCGCGACGGCCTGGACTGCCAACCGCACGTTCTCGAGCACCGTCAGAGAACCGAAGATATCCGTGCGTTGAAACGATCGAGCGAGTCCCAGAGACGCGCGGGCCTGCACCGGGTGCGCGGTGATGTCGATGCCGTCGAGGACGATCCGACCCGCCGACGGAGCGACCTCTCCCGCCAACAGATTGATCAGGGTCGATTTGCCCGCCCCATTGGGGCCGATGACAGCGTGCAGCTCGCCACGCTCGAGCGTGATCGACACGTCGCGCACCGCCGCGAGCCCGCCGAAGGATTTCGAAAGCGCCTGGGTGGCGAGAAGGGTCTGGGTTGTCCCTGTCGTGTCAGCCATCGCGCGCCTCGACACCATGACCACCGTCGCGTTCGACCGGCGATGCGTCGGGTGTGGTCGGCTCGATCGTCGGCGCCGGCGACCAGGGCCAACGTATCCCTGTGATCCCGTTTCTCAGCACTACAACGGCAACGAGGATGACCACGCCCTCGAGCAGCAACTTGCGCTCGGTGACTTGCTGGGCGATTTCCACCAGCGCCGTATAGGCGAACGCGCCGACGATGGCGCCCGCGAGTGAGCCGATGCCGCCGAGCAGAATGAACAACAGCGCTTCGGCC
>JANOKV010000237.1:0-4931 GCA_031419415.1 Hyphomicrobiales bacterium
GAATGCCGCTCAACGCTCGAAAGGTGGAAACTGCTCCTCCCGGCCGTTACACCGATAGCAAGGGCCTCATGTTAATCGTCAAGCCAACCGGTGCCCGCTCTTGGGTGCTGCGTTACCAGCTGAACGGCCGTCGCCGCGACATGGGCCTTGGGCCTTATCCGGAGGTGCCGCTCGCGGTCGCGCGCGAAAAGGCCCTGACGGCTCGTCGCCACCTAGTGAACGGTACGGATCCACTTTCCGTGGGGCGGGAGCGCGTCGTTTCGTTGATCGAGGCAGCCGAGGAGCTGATCGAAAGCAAGCGTCCCGGCTGGCGGAACGCCAAGCACGCTGCACAATGGACGTCGACATTGGGGAACTATGTAGTACCGGCGATCGGCAACCTCGACGTGTCGTCGATCGAGACGCGCCACGTCCTGGAAGTCCTTCGGCCGATCTGGACCGCAAAGTCGGAGACAGCAAGCCGCGTGCGGCAGCGCATCGAGGCCGTCCTTGACTATGCCGCGGCAAAGGGGCTTCGTGACGGACCCAATCCCGCACGCTGGCGCGGCCATCTACAAAACATTTTGGCGAAGCCGTCGTCGGTAAGGGCTGTGCGGCACCATGCGGCATTGGACTGGCGAGAGATGCCGAACTTCATGCGTGCTCTCGCCCAGCGCGACGGCGTTTCCGCGCGTGCCCTCGAATTTCTGATCTTGACAGCTGCACGATCGGGAGAAGTGCGCGGCATGCGCTGGGGCGAAATCGACTTGCAGGCGAGCGTCTGGACAGTGCCAGCTCCGAGGATGAAAGGTGCGAAGGAGCATCGCGTGCCTTTGACGGATGCGGCGATCATATTGCTGGGTGCGCCGGGCTCAGCAGAAACGCTGGTGTTCCAGTCACCCAATGACGCCACGCGACCGCTGAGCGATATGACGCTAACCGCCGTGCTCAAGAAGATGGGGCGCGGCAATGTAACCGCGCATGGATTTCGCTCGACGTTCCGCGACTGGGCTGGCGAGACGACGCATTTCCCTCGAGAGGTAATCGAGGCGGCGCTAGCGCACCGGTTGAAGGACAAGGCCGAAGCGGCCTACGCGCGCGGCGACCTGTTCAATAAGCGGTGGGAGTTGATGAAAGCGTGGGGGAAATTCGCGGCGAGTTGCAGGCGATAGTGGGGCTATCGTCTGGCCCAATGTTGAAGTAGGTGATCAGTCCAAACCGCCACTCGCGTTTGACACCAACCCGCCCTGACCAGTTGCAGGATGCACGGCACTTCATCGAACGCATCGCAGAGGACGCCGTCGTCGCAGCTTCCTGCAAGAGGTAGGAGCTGGAGGTTTTTGAACTAGGTCGCACCCCCTCATACAGCTGACACTCACTGAACCAGGTAATGAGTAGGCCAAGGTTCCGCGAGATCGTCGGCTTTCTGGGCACACAGGCCATGGGCACCTGTCTCCACGACGTCATGGGCCAAAAGCGTTGGTCGGACCCGATCATACGACGCGTAGCGACCGAGGGAACAGCGGAAATTCACGACCGGATGCTCATGCCTGGTCCATGATGTCGGACACTCAGCGCGCTTTTGTGTAGTGACGCCTTGTCGTTCGGATGAAACGACATCTCACCCCGCTACGATCCCGACGCGCTTCAGGCTGCCATCGTGCTCGCCGCCGTCAAGACCAAGCCTGCGGCGGCCTGAAGTAGGCCGGTCTTGACGGCGGCTGCGCGCGACGGCGTTTTCGTTTTGCAGGCCGGGACGGGAAGATGTCTCGGCCGAACCAGAAGATGGGATGGGAGGAAGAACCAGAAGGCGCACGGCCAGCTTCCAATCCTCAGGGGGCTGACGCGGCCGAGGATCGTTCCACTCCGGCAACCGGCCAGCGCAGGCGGAAAGCCGCAGACCAAGACGCGGGCCCGTGTCCGATCCCCGCGTGGCTGGCGCGTGCGGGGGTCGCTCTGCTCCGGCAACAGGCCCGCGAACGACAGGAACCAGTCCGCAACTCGCGATCGATCGCGCGTCATCGCGGTACAGAAGTGCGCTCGCTCGACCGAGCGAGCGGGAAATATTACAAGCCCCAGTTTCTGTAACAGCCCTAAGTTTTGTATCACCTCCGAGGGGAGCTGTTTCGGGCTCTCGTGAACCGAGCCGACACCGGTAATAGCGTGTCGTCTCGGCCATCAGGCTTCGATCCCGGCTACCGTCGCCGAGGCGGCGGGACAGCATCCAGCAGCAGCGTGCACATCTGCGCACGCCCACTCCCCCGCGCGCCGCGTTACATTCCTTGATGAGCATCGATGCAGTCAGCCTGTTCGTCGCGTCGCCCATGGCGCGCGCCAGCAAGAATAGCCAACAACGGCAAATCTCAAGCGACCGATCAGCCGGTGGTCGTGCGATCGCCTTTGCGACTGCAATTGCTGCCCTTCATGGGCATCGCCCGCAAGCGTCCTCTCAAAGGCCCGTTTCTGGCAGCGCGGCGCCCGCCGTCAAAACCGAACGGGGAACGCTACGCTCCAAAAGATTTGGCCCATTACGGCGCGGGCCTTCGGCCTTTTGACCGCGAGGCTCGATCCGCGCCGCCGATCGACTGGCACGAGGCCGCCATCCCGGCGGGCTCAGACCCCAGAAGGGAATACGCAATGTCGAGCAAGACCACGATCACCAACCGCCCCTCGCACCGGCTGTTCGCGGTGACCAAGGCCGAAGGCCAGGACAAGGCCAGCTGGCTGGAAATCGGCGCCGCCTGGCCGAACAAGGACGGCAAGGGCTTCTCGCTCAAGCTCAAGGCACTTCCGATGCCCGGCGCCGAGATCGCCCGATCGTTGCAACGTCGCCAACCAGTACCCGACGTTACAGCGCATCCATGAAGGTGCGCAGCGCCGCCACGGTTTCCGTCATGTGGTGGCGTTCAAGCATGGCGAGATACTCGTCCGGCGACTTCGACGGGTTGACGAGTGCCGCGCGATGCTCAGCGACGGCGGCGACCACGGCGTCGGCGTCATCCTCGATCAAGGACCGCACAAACACGTCAGGGTGCTGCGCCTCGATGCCATGCGGCGCCAAGGTCGCGGCCGGGAAGTCGCGCAGGTTCACGGTCACGATCACCGATACCCCACCGTGGATCGCGCCAGCCAGCACGTGACGGTCGTTCAAGTCGGGCAGCACGAGGCCGTCGATCAGCGGCTCGTAGCCGGTCACGCGCGCGTCGAGGATGTAGTCGTCCATCAGCCCGCGCCGGTGCGCGAGGCGGGCGGCGTCCAGGTCCGGCCGGTCGCGGAGCAGCGTCGTCGTCCATTCGTCCTGCACTTTGTCGGTCCAGCGCGGGCGGAACACACCGGCCACGGCCAGGTGCATCAGCAGGTTCCGCAGCGTCGCCGGATACAGCACGCTGGCATCGAGGAACGCGATGCCCGCCGCCGGCCCGGGCGCGGGCGGCGCGACAGGCGCGTCGCTCATTCGAGGCCCTGCTCTTGATCCAGGGCGACCATCTCTTTCATCGCAGCGCGTGCGCGCGTCTTACTCTCGACCTTGAAGGCCAGCACGTCGGCGAGCATCACCCGGCGCTGTGGTCCGACCATGCGCGCCGGCAGCTTACCTTGCTCGACCAGCCCGACCACGTAGGGCCGCGAGACGTTGAGCAGGTCGGCGGCCTGTTGGGTGGTGATCTCGGTCTCGGTCGGCACGAGGGTGACGGCGTGGCCGGCGGCCATCTCGCGCAGAAGTTCCTTCAGCAGGCGCGCTGCGGCGGCGGGCAGTTCCAGCGTGGCAGGTATCGCGTTGCCGGTCTCCACCAGCCGCAAATGCAACGCCTCGTTATCCCCGGCGGTCGCATCGAGGATGCGGCTCGCCTCGCGGGCCAGGACGGCGTCCTGGTCGGTCGGAATCGTCGGGTCGGTCTGTGCGCGTGCCATGGCTGTGTCTCCTTGGACGGGAGTATAACACGAAACTCGAAACAGACGAAACGAGGACTGGCCGGCATAATTAAAGCTTCCTATGCGCGTCGACGTTTGCGCAACGCGCGCCGCACCGCCTTGTCCGACTTGGCCAGATCGAAGCGTTCGGGATCGAACTTGCCGCCGCTCCAGCGCTTGAGGTGTCGCTGCTCCTCGATCTCGTCGGGTTCGGGCGACAGGAGCACACGCAGGAATTCGAAGTAGCCGTCAGGCCCGCCGACATCCTCGGGTGGGCAGCTGCGCTCGCCCCCGATGCAGGTCGCCGTTTTGGGCGCTGGCTTGACGGCGACCAGCTTCTCCAGCGTGACGGTGTGGCGCCAGTTGTCGCCGAAGTCATAGACGTAGGTGAAAGCGGTGCCGGGCGCGCGGCTGAAATCGCGAAGGCGAACCTCGAAGGCATCGAAGGCGAGCGCATCATCCTCGGAGCGTTCCGCATTGAGGAGGTCGATGTCGCCATATCGAAGGCCACCGATCTCGAACTCGTGTAGGTGCGAGTCAGTCCAACCCATGCCCGCCTGTAGGATGTCATGCAGCTCGGCGAGCGTGGTCCGCAGGGGCACGACGAGGCGGCGCCAGATGGGCGGTTCAATGCGATCGAGAGTGACATGAACCTGGATGGCGTTCGGCTCCTCCCAGATCAATGGCGATGTGGTCACGGTCTCCGCTGACACGATGCTCTGCCCCCGCCTTCGTGCCTCGCCGGTCATTTTGCAGAGGCGAATGCTGCCGTCAAACGCAGGTGCCCCATGACGTTGGTTCGAAGGGCGACATACGCGTCCCCGTCTCGCATTCAACCCCGCAGCGCATGCGGTCTCTCAAGATGCCATCTCTGCGCGGGGTCGTAGTCCCTGCAAGGGCAAGCCCTCGGCTTCGGCTGCGCCGGCCGCCTCCGCCGGTGAGACCGGCGTTCGGTTCCGTGACCACTCTGCCCCGTCGCCTGTCGCTTGGCATCGAGACCGCACTTCCGCGGGGTTCGAGATCAAGCGAGAGGAACGAACATG
>JANOKV010000238.1:0-3006 GCA_031419415.1 Hyphomicrobiales bacterium
TCAGCTCGGTGAGGCTCAGGCCTTTCTGCATCTGGATCACATTGCGTGCCACGTCCGGCCTCCTCGTCGCCACGAATCACTCATGTTTACTGGGCAATTGCGGCCGCACGGGACAGGGCTGGGTAGTCAGGAAATAGTGACGCGCCAACTAACGTACCAATTTTTGCCGCATTGTCTCGTAGCAGCGAGGAATGCAACACGAGAAACTTGTAGCCGCCTGTGGTCTCAGCCGCAGGTCTGGCGGATGACGGCGGCCATATCCGGGCTGCAGCTCCATTTGGGCGAGCAGTAGCGCCGATCGATCTTCGAGTAGGAAATGATCGCGGTACCCTGACCACAGCGTATGATCAGCTCCACGATCGGTCCACGATCCATCATCGCCTCGACGCGGCCATCAAAGGTCGCCCTGCCCGGATAGATCGTCACTACGTGCGTCGCCAACACAACTGCCAAGCCCACAAGCATAACTGTTACTCCGGCATCTTGTAAAAGTCGATTAACCTCTCGTTGACCATCCGAGAAGGTCGATATTCGTCAGGCTGTTCAGCGACTTCAATGAAATACTTTCTTTAAGGTGAAATAACTGATCGGTTGACAGCTTTTGCATGCGTTAACTAGTCGACGTTATGGTGCAGTCGAATCTCATTCCAAGAGTGATGCGTAGTCTTTGCCCAGGATTCCAACAGCTCCCCCTCGTGGGACCCACAGGTGAAGATGATGCGCAACACCACCCGCCCCGTTCTGAGCGTCACCACGAAAACAGAGGCTGAGGAGATGTTTCAGCTCATGACCCGGCTGAAGGACGTCGGCTCGTATCGCCTGCTCGAGCCCCGCATGGTCTTCGATGGCGCCGCGGCAGAAACCAACGCCGAGGTCGCCGAGCCGACGCATTCTGGAGCGTCTACAGAAGCAGCTGCTGCCACTGACTCTCCGAGCGCGTTCGAGCTGATGGCGGCACTCGCTGCTGCCCCCGATTCCGATGACCTTGCAGCTGCCTTGGGCGCGGTGGGCTCGGGCGCGACAATCGTTTTCATCGACGCAAATGTTTCAAATCCGGCGGCCATTCTGGCGAATGTTCCGCCCGGCGCCGAGATCATTACGCTCACCGGCGAGCAGGGTGCGCTGGCACAGATGATATCG
Organism: Hyphomicrobiales bacterium; assembly: GCA_031419415.1. GTDB lineage: Bacteria > Pseudomonadota > Alphaproteobacteria > Rhizobiales > Hyphomicrobiaceae. The sequence continues at coordinate 1,141 of JANOKV010000238.1, forward strand.
GCACTTGCCGGTCGGACCGATATCGGCTCTATCCACATCGTGTCGCATGGCAGCGCCGGAGAGCTCGATTTTGCGGGCGGCGCCATCAAACTCGCCGATCTCGCCGCACATAGTTTCGAGCTCGGCGCCATTGGCGCTGCGCTCTCGGCCGATGGAGACATCCTGATCTACGGTTGCGACGTTGCAGCTGGAGCTCAAGGCCAAGCCTACGTCGATGCGTTCGCGGCCCTGACCAACGCCGACGTTGCCGCCTCGACCGATCTAACCGGCTCGGCCGCGCTTGGCGGTGATTGGGATCTCGAGCGACAGTCCGGTGACATCGATCACGAGTCAATTCATGCCGAAGCGTGGGACGGCATATTGGCGCCCATCAATATCGTCGCCAACACCGCGCCAATAGTTGTTCCTGGTCCCCTTGTGGGCGGCGACACGTTGGTCGGCACGATTGCCACCTACGCCAACGTGGCGACCGTCGGCGGGCTAGCTGTAAACCTGAGGGGAACTGTTTTAACCGCCACGCCTGGCGACACAATTGTATGGACCATCGTCGGCGGCGATCCCCAGCTTCAGATCAATGCCGGAGGCAACGGCGCCGACGTCAAAGTAAAATGGGAACTCGTCTACGCCGTTGGCGGCGGTCCCGTCACCGGCGACATCAACATCGGCATTCGCGACCTCGACGGTCCCAACCTCGAGGGTGTGTCGGCAAATCAGACCGGCCTCACATCTTACGCGGTCGACGCGGCGACCCGCCTCGTCGTTTCGACGGGAGGCGCCACCATTCGTGCTGACGGCACCGCCAACGAGAGCGGCGCCCCCCCGTCGATGATCCAGTACTCATGGATCAATGTGTCGTCCTGGGAACTCACCTATCACATTGCCAACGGTGTGACGGGCGCCCGCTTCTTCGATCACGACGGCAATGGCTCCACCGCATTCACCACTTCGGTCACAATCAACTCCCTGCTCGATCTGGACGCGGACAACAGCGCCTTAGCCGGCACCAGCTATCAGAACACCTACGTCGAGAATGGCGCCGGAGTACAAGTCGTCGACATCGACGTCGCGCTGACTAGAATCGACGGAACGCCGCTCCCCCCAGCGTCGACGTTCACCAGCGCTCGTGTGGTCCTGACCAATGCCCAGGCCAGCGACCTGATGTCGGTCGGCGCACTGCCCGGCGGCATTACATTTTTGATTGACACCAGCGTGGCCGGCAGGATCACGGTGACGCTCAGTGGCACCGCCGACGTCGCCACCTACATGAGCGCACTGAAGGCGATCACGTTCAGCAATACGAACGAGAATCCGGCGAGCGTGGATCGCAGTATCCAGCTCACGATGCTGAACGGCACCGCTGCCAGCAACCCCGCCGTCTCGACAATTCACGTCACGCCTGTCAATGACGCGCCCGTCAACAACGTCCCCGGCTCACAGACCCGCGCCGAAGACGTCAATCTCGTCTTCAACGCTGTCAACGGCAATACTATCACGATTTCGGATGTCGACATCGTTGCCGGCACTGAGACTGTCACGTTAAGCGTTGCCAACGGCGTATTGACTCTCGGCTCGACAACGGGATTGACCGGGTTGAGCGGCAACGGCACCTCCGGCACGGTGACGTTCACCGGCACCGTGGCTCAGATCAACTCCGCCATGAGCGGACTGACCTATGCGCCGACCCGCGACTACAACGGCTCGGACACGCTCACCATCACGACGAATGACAACGGCAACACAGGAACGGGCGGCGCGAAGACCACGGTCAGCACGGTCGCCATCACCGTCACCCCCGTGGTCGACATCGCCAACGACAGCGCGGTGACCAACGAGGATACCCCGGTCACCATCAACGTGTTCGCCAAC
>JANOKV010000239.1:0-2833 GCA_031419415.1 Hyphomicrobiales bacterium
CCTTCCAGAACTCGTCGATGACAATGATAATGCGCTGGCCATCGATCAACTGCTCGACGCGATGGAACAAATAGCTCATCAGCGGCGTGCGGATTTCCGGATTGTCCAGGAAATCCGTCATGTCGTAGCCGAGGAACGTCGCGCCGATGCCGATATCGTACTCGGCAATGTCAAAAACCCAAACGAGCGGCGGGCCCGCCTCCCAACGCCGGATGCGCGCGGCAATACCTTCGGATTCGGTGTTGTTCAGAAACGTGCGTAACGCGGCCAGACTGCGCTGCGCGCGTGGTAGATCGGCGAGGCCATCAATCGCCATGGCGATATCGCGCGTATCCGCGACCGACAACGGCCGGTCGGTGGCGACGAGCTTGCCGACCCACTGGGCCAGGAACACTTTGTTGCTCGGAGTCAGTTCCAGCCCTTTGAGCGGCGCGCATCCCGTCGGCTGGCCGTTGCGCAGCGGCAGATAGGTACCGCCAGCCGCTCGGACGAACAGATCGGCGCCGCGGTCCTTGTCGAAAAACACCACGCGCGGCGCGTGCTTCTGCAGCTGCGCCAACATGAAGTTGAGAATGACGGTCTTGCCGGAGCCCGACGGGCCGCAGACGAACGTGTTGCCGAGGTCGCCGAAGTGAAAATTGAAGTAGAAGGGCGAGCCGCTGGCGGTTTTGAGGAGCGCGACCGCCGGTCCCCAGGTGTTGCCGTCCTTGCGGCCGATCGGATAGCCGTGGAACGGCGACAACGCCGCGAAGTTGCGGGTGGTGATCGCCCCCGAGCGGGGTCGCAGGGAAAAGTTGCCGGGCAACTGCGCCCACCAGGCGGCCTCCAGCCCCAGATCCTCGCGCGAGACAACGGCGCCGCCGTTGGTCAGATGCGCACGCGTCTTGCCCATGTTGTCGGCGAGTTTCTGGACGCTGTCGGCATAGACGGCGAGCGACAGATGATGCTCGCCGAGCAGGAAGCGATTGGACTCGAGATCATCCAGTGCCTGGGTCAGTTCCTCAATTTGCGATCCGGCCTTGTCGTTGGCCGAGACCATCTGGTTCTGCTTGCGCCCCATCACCTCCTTGCCGGCGGCCTTGGACATGAAGCAGAACGACTGCGAGACGGTCAGCTCAAACGGTAATGTGAGCACGCTATCGAGCATGCCCGGCCGCGTTCGGGCCGGATATTCCTTGAACCCGAATAGGCCGGCGAATCGGCTTGTCCCCTCGTAGCGCTGTTCGACAGTTTCGCGACCGATGATGACGCGGTCGGAATAGATCGCAGAGGAAATCGGGCCATTCGTCAGCGGCACCCGTTCCGGCCGGCCACCGATCAGGCGATGCAGCACCTCGGACGGTTCGGAGAAGGTGACGCCGTCAGCCTCATAAAGACCGAGCAGGCGCGGGCTATAGCGAGCAAGGCCCGCAATGGCATCCCGGGTGGCGTCATGCAATTTCTTGTGTGCCTCGGCGTCGAGTTCGATGTGATCGCGACGGGCCTTGCGCAGCCGCTTGAAGAACGCGCCGACCTTTTCCGTCACGTCGCCTGTCGGCGACCAAACGAGCGTCAGATAAAGATCGTTCTGGAAAAGCTCCTCGCCGGTCATGCGGGCGCGGTACTTGGCATCGAGCCCGGCGGCGAAGGCATTCGAGAACGCGCCCTCAGGATACTCGTTCGACCGGCGCCGGATAATGTGGGACCAGAGCGCCAGGCGCTCGTCGCCGATATTGCGCAGCAGCGTATTGAGATCGCGATGCAGCGCGTTGATATCACGGACGTCCGCCGTCTCGAATGAGATGCCGTCGAGCGCGATCATGGTCATCAGCGCGCGGGACTTGAGCACGATGGAATGGGCGTCGGCGTGCCGCACGTAGGGAATGTACGTTTCGGCTGCCAGCTCACGGGGCTTGAGGGTGATTGCCTCAGACATGACCGAGGTCCCTTTCATCATAGTACTTCACAAGGCGCAGCGGCGTGACGCTCGCCCCGCCCCACAGACCCGTGTTGCGGGAGCGTCCGCGCGTATCGAGCCACGCCACCAGGATGCGGAACGCGTTGTGGTCGGTGCGAACGACGGCGCGGCAGATCAGGTGGATGGGAATGGCGACGAGGCCGTAGAGCAGTGATCCGCAGACGAGGAACAACAGTGCCGAGACGATGACGTTGATTCCCATGGCCTCCATGGTGACGCCGGCGATCATGGCCGGCCGGGTGCACGCCAGAAACAGCGTGTCGTCTTCGAGAGCACCCGGTTCGGCCATGGCGTTACGCTCCTGCAATCGTCGAGACGATCTCTGAAGCGCCGAAGATCAGCGCGATGCCGAGCACGACGAAGGCCGCCTTGCGCAGATCCATGTGACCGAACATCCAGGCGATGCCGGTTGCGATCACGGCAATGATTGCGAGCAGGCGCGCAACCTGGCCCGTGAGCATGGTGACGATGTTCTGCAGAACGCTCGGAATATCGGCATGGGCCGGTTCCGCACTGAGCACGGACACGGCAAAGCCGATCGCGCAGATTGTAATGAGGGCGCGGGAATTCGAGACCTGAGACTTCATTTGCGTTTCTCCTGTTGAGTGAACACCAATACGGATGACGTTGTGCCGGCGCCGCCGAACACGTCCCAGGCCGGCGCGACTTTTGGCGCCGCCGCAGGCACGGGCAGAGGCGATGGTTCGGTGGATGGGGCTTCTTTGCGAGCGGTTGCCGCCCGTGGCGGATCGGCTTCGCGGACGACGAGGCCGGACAAGTCGTTGCCGAGCCTGCTGCGTGCCCCCGCAAGGCGAACGTCGTAGCCAGCGACCAACGTGTCGCCCGATTTTCCGCCGTACCTGTGCAGCGCGACGC
>JANOKV010000240.1:0-2724 GCA_031419415.1 Hyphomicrobiales bacterium
CAGTAAGCCTGCGACGCCGGCCAAGACGACGAGTGGATGTTCCACGAGAAGGCGCAACTCCAGCGACATGCCGATGACGGTGAAAAACAGCCCGAGCAGCAGGCCTTCGAACGGGGCGATGTTGGCTTCGATGTCGTGGCGAAATTCGCTATCGGCCAGGAGCGCGCCGGCGATGAAGGCGCCCAGTGCGGGCGAAAGGCCCGCGAGCGACATGAGCAGGGCCATGCTGGCGACGGTCAGCAATGCGGCGGCCGACGTCGCCTCTTTGACGCCCGATCGCGCAGCCAATCGGTACAGCCGGCCAAGCAGCAGGCGGCCGCCCACGACCACGACGATGATGGCCGCCAGCGCTCCAACAGCAAACTCCCAGCCAGGCATCGACGTGGCGGAACCCGCTGATGCGGCGGCGACCGCAAACAGCGGCGCCAGCGCGATCAAGGGAATCGATGCGATATCCTGCATGAGGAGGATGGCGAAGGCGGTGCGCCCGTGCTGGGTGACGAGTTCACCTTTTTCTTCGAGCACTTGCAGGCTGAGTGCCGTCGACGACAGCGACAGGGCGAGACCGATGAAGAGCGCCGGCCCCATCGCCAGTCCCATCGCCATGCCGATCGCCATGAGGAGCAAGCCGGTCACTCCGACTTGCAAAGTGCCGGTGCCGAAAACGGTGGACCGCATCGCCCACAATCGCTTGGGTCGCAATTCCAGGCCGATCACGAAGAGCAGTAGCACCACGCCGAATTCGGCGATGCCGATGATGTTTTTGGCTTCGAGACCCGGATGCAGGCGTCCCAGACCGTAAGGGCCGATGGCGATTCCCACGACGAGGTAGGCGAGCACCGCGCTGGTGCGGGCCAGCCGTGCGGCTGGTCCGGCCAGAGCGAGGGCGGCGAGCAGGATCACCACCTGCAGGAGAGTTTCCGTCGCCCCGTGCTCCGATCCCATTTCTGGTCTGCTTTCGTTGTCGGCGCAGTGTGTATTTCACGTCGCGTCGAGGTGGACGCCTTTTCGGCCGGCGAGATCTTGGATGTACTGCCAGGCGACGCGGCCCGAGCGGCCGCCACGGGTGACGCTCCATTCGAGGGACTCGCGCACGAGCTCCGCGTCGGCGATCTCCAGGTGGTGGTGGGCCGCGTAGCCGCGCACCATGTCCAGATATTGGTCCTGGCTGCCGTTGTGGAACCCGAGCCAGAGCCCGAACCGGTCCGACAACGACACCTTTTCCTCGATGGCTTCGCCCGGATTGATGGCGGTGGCGCGTTCGTTGTCCATCATATCGCGCGGCATGAGATGGCGGCGGTTGGAGGTCGCATAGAACAGCACGTTTTCCGGACGTCCCTCGATGCCGCCTTCCAGAACCGCCTTGAGCGATTTGTAGGACGTATCGTCCTTGTCGAAGGACAGGTCGTCGCAGAACACGATGAAGCGGTGTCGGCTGGAGCGCATGTGGGTCAGGCAGCGGGGCATCGTCGAGATGTCCTCGCGGTGGATTTCGACGAGCTTGAGGTCGTGGGGGGGGTGCGCCCCGAGGGCCTTGCGCACGTCGGCGTGCGCAGCCTTGACGAGGCTCGACTTGCCCATGCCGCGCGCCCCCCAGAGCAGCGCGTTGTTGGCCGGCAGTCCTCGCGCGAAGCGGTGGGTGTTTTCGAGAAGCTGGTCGCTGGCCCGTTCGATGCCCTTCAGCAAGCGGAGGGGTTGGCGGTTGACCTTGGCCACCGGAATGAAGGCTTCGGGCGCCGACTGCCAGACGAAGGCTTCCGCGCCCTCGAAATCAATGGGGGGTGCGGGCGGCGGCGCCATGCGCTCGAGAGCTGCGGCAAGGCGCTCGAGGCGCTGGATCAGGGACGGGTCGGCGGACATGGACAGCAGGGCTCCAGGCTCGGGGGCGGACGCGGGGTCTATAGACGACGGATTGCCCCGCGTCACGGTCCGACTAGGTTCGCCAGCCCATGTCGCGGCCCGCCAGCCGGGAATTATGACGCGTGCCCGGCTGTTGCAATCGGGCACCGAGGAACTATAGTCCGCCCGCGTGATCCGACGCAGGCGGCGTGGCGGTATGCCTTTGCAACGTCGAGATCCGTGACGCGAGGCTCCTGCCACGGTTGCGCCTCTCAGGCGGGCCAGCACACACGCGTGTCGACCCAAAACGCCGATGTCAGCGCTTTGAGCGCTCCCGAGGACAGATCCCGATGCTTCTCTTCATTACTCCGGCCTATGCCCAGGCAGTTGGCGGCGCCGATCCCCTGTCGAGCCTGCTCGTGCCGCTGGCGTTGATGCTGCCGATTTTCTATTTCCTCGTCATTCGGCCCAATCAGACGCGTGACAAGCAGCGCAAAGAGCTGCTGTCCAACATTCGTCGCGGTGATACTGTGGTGTTGACCAACGGGTTCATCGGCCGCGTCACCAAAGTGAAAGATACCGAGCCCGAGCTCGAAGTCGAATTCAGCGAAACCATGCGCCTGCGCATTGCGCGCGGCTTCATTGCCGAGGTCCGCAACAAGGGCGAGCCTGTCAAGGAAACGACGTGAGACGCGCGCGTCCCCGACGCGCCGCCAGCCACACATTGAACGAGGCCTGATCCGTCATGCTGCATTTCCCGCGTTGGCAGGTGGTCGCCATCCTGGGCGTCTGCCTGTTGAGCATTTTGGCGACGATCCCGAGCTTCCTGTCACAGAAACGCTACGACAGCCTGCCCGAGTTCGCGCGGTTCCGCTTCGGGTTGGG
>JANOKV010000241.1:0-2644 GCA_031419415.1 Hyphomicrobiales bacterium
CGGCCACCTGCGCCGTCGAGATCCAGATCTTCTGGCCATCGATGCGGTAGCGATTGCCTTCCAACGTCGCCTTCGTCTTGAGCCGCGTCGTATCGAGGCCGACGTTGGGCTCGGTGACGGCGAAGCACGACTTTTCTGTGCCGGCGATGAGCGGCGGCAGAAAGCGCTTTTTCTGGTCCTCGGTGCCGAACACGACCACCGGATTGAGCCCGAAGATGTTCATGTGGACGGCCGATGCGCCCTGGAAGCCTGCGCCCGATTCGGCAATCGTCTGCATCATGAGCGCGGCTTCGGTGATGCCGAGCCCCGCCCCACCGTAGGCCTCCGGCATCGCGATCCCGAGCCAACCGGCCGACGCCAACGCCTGATGGAAATCAGCCGGGAAGCCGCCCTCTCTGTCCTTCTTCAACCAATAGTCGTCGGGAAAATCCGAACACACCTTCTCGATCGCGGACCGGATCTCCAGTTGTTCGGGTGTGAATGCAAAATCCATGAATGCGCTCGCTGTGTTGTCTGCCGCTGCCGACCTTGCGCGAAGACGGCCACGCAGGCAACCGGTAGCGGAGCGGGTGGTGCGGGGAAGCTGTCGAAGGGGTCGGCAAGCCGGGTTACTGTGGTCCACGCCTCATACACCCCGCGGCTATTGGCAACCATTTAGATCTATCGGCATCGTCATCGCGCTGGATGAACAGGAGACGACGGTCCACGCTTTGCGGCCAGCTCCGCTGGGTGCCTCGGGATTCCCTGCTTCATCCCCGTTCGTCCTTGGGTTACAGTCACGCACTTCCCAACAAGCCACCAGACAGGCCCGCCATGAACCTCAAATTGCATCATATCAATCTGTGCTCCACCAATGTCAAAGCGTTGGACGCATTTTATCGCGATGTGCTCGAACTCGAGCGCGAGCCGACCCGCCACACCAACCGCGTCGCAACCGACGACAAAGACGGCTATGCGGGCACCGTCGCGTTCGTCACGGACGGCACGACGGAGATGCACTTGGCCGAGCGCGATTTCTCCATCGGTTTTCGTCAGAACCAGGCGATCAACCCATTGGAGCGCGGCCACATCGCCTTCCGCACCGACGACATCGCCGCCTTCAAGAAGCATCTCGACGCCAAGGGCGTTCGCTACTCCGACTACGGCGCGTGGGCCATGGGCGGCTGGCACCAGATTTTCTTTCACGACCCTGACGGCAACGTGATCGAGGTTCATCAGGCGATGTAATCACGACGGGCGGACCCGGTCCGCTCGATCGCCCGATCCCGCATCGGGCGATCGACCCCGTGAATGCCAACCGACGATCACGCTCATGAGCAACCCCGCCTTCATCTTCGACCACATCCACATCATCAGCCGCGATCCGAAGGCGGCGGCCCAATGGTACGTCGATAAATTCGGCGCAACCATTACCGACGACACGACCGCTTACGGGGCGGCCCAAATTTTCATGGAGCTCGGCGGCAAGATCATCATCATTCGCGGCCAGCGCGCCGGCGAATCCCCCGCCGACACGACGCCTATTGCCGGTTTTGGAAACTTCTCCGGCCACAACGAATGGGGCATCGATCATTTTGGATTTCTCTACAAAGGCGACCTCGCCGCCTTCTGCGCCGAACTGCGCGCCAAAGGCGTCGAATTTCCCGTCGATCTCAAACGGGGATTGAAGGGCAGTCTGCTGTGTTACGTTTCGGCACCCGACAACGTCAGCATCGAACTGATGCAGTGCTGATGCATCATCAATCCTGTCTAAAGCCCGGAGCCTGCCATGCTGCCTTCGCAACGCGCCCTCTTCGATATTCCTCGCGACGTGGCGTATTTGAACGCTGCCGCCTGGAGCCCGCTGCCGCTGAAGACGCAGGAGGCCGCGCGCTCAGCCGTCGGGCGCAAGGGCCAGCCGTGGAAACTGCCAGCCAGCTTCGCTAATCACCAGCACGAGCGCGCCCGCGCCGCTGCCGCGCGCCTCATCGGCGCTGATCCCTCTGACGTGGCGTTGATTTCTTCGGTGGGCTACGGCGTCTCGACGGCGGCCAAGATATTCTCACCCGCGAAGGGCTCGCGCGTCGTCGTCCTGGAAAACGATCACTCCTCGCCCGTGCTCGAGTGGCACACGCGGAGCGAGGCTCAGGGCTTCACGATCGACACGGTCCGCCAGCCCGCGGATGGCGATTGGACGTCGGCTGTGCTCGCCGCGATCGAACGTGCGGGTGCGCCGCCGGTTGGCCTCGCGTCCATCTCCAACGTCCATTGGTCGGATGGTGGCGCGATCGATGTCGAGCGCGTCGGCGCTGCCTTGAAGGGCCAGGGTGCGGCTTTCCTGATCGACGCGACGCATTCGGCCGGCGTCACGGCCATGGACGTGGGGCGTCTCGACCCCGATTTCGTGATTTTCCCCACCTACAAGTGGGTGCTGGGTCCCTACGGCCGGGCGTTTCTCTACGTCGCCAAGCGCCACCAGGACGGCTTGCCGCTCGAGCAGACCTCCTCTGGCCGCCGCGACGTGCGGGCCGAGCAGAGCGTCTATTTCACGGACCTGCGGCATCTGCCCGACGCGCGACGCTTCGACATGGGCGAACGCGATCACTTCATCTCGATGGAGATGGCGGCGATCGGCATGGAAATGATGGCCGCGTGGGGATCGCCC
>JANOKV010000242.1:0-8117 GCA_031419415.1 Hyphomicrobiales bacterium
AGCCCAATGTTTTAGCGGCTTGCACGTAACCCAGCGACTTGAGCGAGAGCGCCGATGCGCGCGCCAGCCGGCAGGTGAACGACCAGTTGGTCAGTCCCAGCGCGATCAGGAGCGACGTGAGGCCCGCGCCCAGAACGGCCATGATGGCGAGCGCGAAGATCAGGGATGGAATGGCGAGCATGAGGTTGGTCAGACCGTTGACGAAGTCATCCCACCAGCCGCCCCAGTAGCCCGCCGTAAGGCCCAGCGTGACGCCGATGATGGAGTTGATGATCTGCGACACGAAGCCGACGGTGAGTGAGATGCGCGCGCCGTGCAGCACGCGCGAATAGATGTCGCGACCCTGGGCGTCGGTCCCGAACCAGTACTCGCGGCCGGGCGCAATTTCGGAATTCATCAGGTTCGCGTCCATCACCGGGTCCGTGTGCGCGAGCCACGGCGCCAGAATGCCGGCGATCACGGCAATGCCACATAGTGTGCCGCCGATGATGAGATTGGCGCCGAGTTTCATGTGCGCCTCAACTGTATTTGATACGCGGATCGATCACTGCGTAGAGCAGGTCGACCAGCGTATTTATGGCAAGGAAGAACAGCACGATGACGAGGATCGCGCCCTGGACGGCGGGAATGTCGCGCTGCACGACGCTGTCGACGAGCAACGACCCCAGCCCTGGCCAGGAAAACAGCTTCTCGACGACGACGGCTTGGCCCATGAGCGAACCGAATTGCAGGCCGATTGTGGTCACGATCAGCACGAGGGCGTTGCGCGCGACGTGCCACGTGATGACGCGCGTTTCCGACATGCCCTTGGAGCGTGCCGTGCGCACGAAATCAGCCGTCATGATCTCAAGCACGGCTGCGCGCGTCGTGCGCGCAAAGAGCGCCATGGGCGAGACGCCGAGCGTGACCGCCGGGAGGATCAAATGTTTGAGATCCCCGTCCCCATACCCGAAGCTCGGCAACCAATGCAGCTTCAGAGCGAACAGATACATGAGCAGCAGGCCGAACCAGAATTTGGGCAGCGATAGCCCCGAGACCGCGACGATAATGGACGCGCTGTCGAGAATGCTTCCCTTCTTCAGCGCCGCCAGAAAACCGAGCGGCACGCCGATGACGATGGCGAACGCCATCGCGGCAAAAACCAATTGCAACGTCGGCCACATGCGTTTTCCGAGCAGCGTCGTCACCGGTTCACGGGTGCGGAACGACGTGCCGAAATCGCCGACGGCCAGCTTGCTCACATAATGGCCGAAGCGCACGTGCACGGGATCGTCGAGGCCCAGCTCTTTGCGCATGCGCTCCATGACCTGCGCATCGAGGCCCCGACCATCGTCGCCCAAACTGGAGGCGAAACTTCCCGGAATGACGCTGAACAGCACGAAAATCAGCATCACGACGGCGAGCAGCGTCGGGATGGTTTGCAGCAGGCGTCGGACCGCGAAGGCCAGCATGGGCTATGTCCTTCGCCCATGCTGCGATTTAGGAGCGCGCACCGCCATCACTTTGCAGGCGATGCTTCGGTGATCCAGATGTGCTCGGGATACTGATGCGTCAGCTCCGTTGCGTTGGCTTGCAGGCCCTTGACCCAGGGCTGATAAGCCATCACCGCCTTGTTGTAGTTGAAGAACCAGACGGGCGCTTCCTCGTAGAGGATGCTGTCGGCCGCCTTCAGCAATTCGGTGACCTTGGCAGGATCGGTCGTTTGGCCCGCCTCATCCAACGTCTTGTCGTAGGCGGCATTCTTGAATTGATTGTAGTTGCAGGCCGACCGTGGCGTCGCCGAGTGGTAGCACTTCATGGCGGCCAACGGATCGGGACCCGTCTGCATCGACAAGATGTAGGCTTGGAACTCGCCCTTGCGCACCGTCTCGAGTAGAACAGCGGTTTCGACCTGTTTGACTTTTACTTTGATGCCGACCTTGGCGAGCATCGGGATGATCGCTTCCACGATCGGCAGCCCCCAGCTCTCGTTCTGGCTGGTCGTCCATTCGAATTCAAAGCCGTCCTTGTAGCCAGCCTCTTCGAGCAGCTTCTTGGCCTTGTCCTGGTCGAAGGCATAGGGCTTGCGCGTTTTGTCGTGGCCTTGTGATGTCAACGGCAACCAGGCCACCGCGCGATAGGCTTTGTCTTTGACCAGCCGCTTGATGATCAGGTCCGTATCGATGGCGTGGTTCATCGCCTGACGAACGCGCTTGTCGGAGAACGGCTTGAACTCGGGGTTCATGCCCATGTGACGCGTGAACACCTCGGCGACTTCGAGAATGCCGTCTTTCAACGCGGGGTCCTCGCGATAGGCCACGTACTGGACGGGCCCCAGGATCGACAGATCGATTTCCTTGTTGCGGAAGGCGAGGTCGCGGGCGGGGGCCTCACCCATGATCGAAATGATCACCTTGTCGGCATAGGGCAGACCCGGCTTGTAGAATTTCTCCCAGCGGTCGGCGACGAGACGCGAACCAGGAACATGTTCGACGAACTTGAACGGTCCAAGCCCGATCGGCTTTTGCAGGAACTCGGGCTTGTCGGCTTCACCCACGGGATAGATCGCGGTATTACCGTTGTAGAAGTAGTAGCCAGGATTGACCTTCTCCGTGACCGTCATCTCGAGCGTGAGATCGTCGATCTTCTTGAGACCCTCGATCGAGGCCGCTTCGCCCTTCTCGACGGCGACCGAACCCTTGATGAGGCGGGCCCAACGCGCGCCGGCGAAAGCGCGCTTGCCGTCCATCAGACGGGTATAGGAATAGATGATGTCGTCGGCGCTCAGTTTCTTGCCGTTGTGGAAGTAGGCGTCGCTGCGCAGCTTGAAGGTATGGGTCAGACCATCGGCAGACGCGGTGACCGACGTGGCGAGCTCGAGCACGACCTCGTTCTTGGCGCTGTCCCAGCTATAGAGCGAGCGATGGACGGTTTTGCCGTAGATATCGTCCTGGGCGCGGGGCGTGGCGTGGATATCGAGCGTCGAAATGCTCGTGCCGTAGGGCGCGGTCATGCGGATAGTGCCGCCCTTGCGCGGGGTCTGGGCCTCGACGACCCCGGCCAGGCCCACTGCGAATGCAAATGCCAGTGCGATGCGTTTCATGATGGTTCGTCCTCCACCGGCTGGCCGATTGGTTCGTGCCTAGCCTGATCCCTCGATGCTTTGGCACACATCAGACCACTCTCCCAGGAGGTGCGCAAGCCGGGAACGCGTGCGGACGTGGAGGTGGTTATTCGGACGGGAGGGTCGGCGAACGAGCGTATCGATGCCTCGCTGCAGGCCGAGCGGATTGGATGACCTCGCAATCGCTGGCCTTATGGCCTACATTGCCCGACAGCTTCCTCTGCTCGATTGCATGCTCCGCCCATGGCTTCGCGCGACGACATAGTGATGGAAATTACGCCGAAAGTGCTGCTCAAGGCCTATTCGTCCGGTATTTTTCCGATGGCCGAAAGCGCCGACGATCCAACGCTTTATTGGATCGAGCCGCAAAGCCGAGGCATCCTGCCGCTCGACGCGGTGCATGTTCCCCGCCGGCTCGCGCGCACGGTTCGGGCCGACGCCTTCGAGGTGCGCATCGATTCTGACTTCGATGCGGTGATCGACGGGTGTGCGGCGGCCCGTCCCGATCGACCCTCGACGTGGATCAATACCCGCATCCGCCAGCTCTACGGCGCCCTCTTCCGGCAAGGCCATTGCCACACCGTCGAGACGTGGTCGCAGGGGCGACTGGTCGGCGGGCTGTATGGGGTATCGCTCGGTTCGGCGTTTTTCGGCGAAAGCATGTTTTCGACGGAGCGCGATGCGAGCAAAGTGGCGCTCGTCCATCTGGTCGCGCGGCTCGTTTTTGGCGGCTACACGCTGCTCGACACGCAATTCGTGACGGACCATCTGCGCCAGTTCGGCACCGTCGACCTGAAAAAGGCGGACTTCCACGACGCCCTGGAGCGCGCAGTGGCGGGCCGTGGAGATTTTCTCGCTCTGCCCCGCTCGACCAACGCCGATGACATTCTGGCATTGGTGGCGACGGGCGCGCTGCGGGACAGCGGCGGGACAGCGTGAGAGCGTCTCAAGGCTCCGTCTTGCGGGGCTCGGATGGCGACGCGGCAGGCACAGCCGGCCCTTCCCCCTGAGACGGCGGCACGGTCGCTGCCTCCTTCGGCGGCGACCGTGGATTGGCGATCGTGGGGGCCGGCGATGGTTGACCCGTTGTCGTTGGTCGAGGGGCCTTAGCGGGGGGCGATGTCGCCGCAGCTCCGGGGGTGGGCGTCGGCACGTCTGCTTCGAGATTGCGCGCCCGGCGGTTTTCCAGCGCGTGCGTGATAATCCCGACCTTGTCGGCGATCAGATCGTTGCCGGTCTGCCACCAGTCGTGATTGTTGGTCTCGACGAGCATGCGCTCGATCCAGGTTTGGGAGACGCCCGCGGGCACCCAGTATTTATCGATCAGGCGGCGATAACTCTCGGCGGCACGCTTGGTGCTGCCATATTGAGCGCCCGGCCGCGTCACCTCGTGAAAGAGCCAGCTCGACGAGCGACCCGCAAACCGAGTTCGGCCTTGCAGGTAGACTGGGATGCACATCGACCCGCAGCGGCTGCCCTGGCTCACGGAGGTGTCGAGTTGATGCGTCCGTTTGATCTTTTGCAGCACCGCGATGACCTTTTCGCCCTCGAGCACGCTGCCCCCGCCGGTATTCAAGAACAGCACGAAGCGACGGCGCGTCGATGCGAAAGCTTGGAACGCCGTGTCGATCTGTTCGGCCATGGGAGCCGCGATCGTGCCCTCCCAATGCAGGAACACGGTGCCAGCATGCTGGTGCGGACTGACGACGCGCAGTGTGCCCGGTATGTGGCGGATAACGGGAACGACCTCGACCCGCGACGGCGGCTCGGCCGAGGCGGGGGTCGCCATTGCGCCTGCCAGCACGGCCAGCGTTACGGCGGCTCCCGCGAGCCACCTCGCCGGCCATCTGCCTATCGATCCGGTCATGCTGCCTCTCTGCAACGCCCGAGCGTCACCCACACCGAAGCGGTGACTATAAGCCAAACTGTGTCGATGGGCAGCCCGCGCGCTGAATGACGGGTAAACAAAGGGTTCAGAGTGGGTTCAGCGGCGAAATGCGATTTTGGTGGGGAGGTTGGACATCGGGATGAAACCCAAGTCCGCCGACAGAGACACCCAGATCGAGGATTTTCTGCCATGACCCGCGCCCTATTCGTTGCCGCTCTCGCCATCGTCGCCACGAGCGGTGTCGCCAGTGCTTATGACGGACACGGCTCCGGCATAGATCGCCGCCAGGCCATCCAGGAACACCGCATTCAGCAGGGCGTCCGGTCGGGTGACATTACCCGTCGGGAGTACCGCCAGCTCGAAGCCGAGCAGGCGCACATTCGCCACCTCGAGCGCTCGGCCAAGCGGGACGGCCACGTCGATCGTTACGAGGCTGCACGCATCCGGGAAGCCCAGAACGCCGCGTCGCGCAATATCCGGGCAGAGGCGAGCGACGGCGACCGCCGGTGGTATTCGGGTTGGCGTCGTTGGTGAGCTGCGGGGCCACCAAACGCACATGATGCAACGCCGCTAACCCGAATTCGGGCCGCCGTAACCCCCACGGCGGCCCGTTTCGATTCAGGATCGTCTGCGCGACTCACGCGAGGGATGGGGCCAACCCATCGAGCTGATCGAAAAACGCAGGCTCGTCATCGAGACAGCGCAGGTCCATGAGAAGTGCCCCCTTCTCGAGCCGCGCTATGACGGGAATCGGCAGACGACGCAGCACCGATGCTAGCCCTTCGAGACGCCGCCCCTCGCTGGATTTCGCGACTGGCCGCACAGCGACGCCGAGACTGGGCAGGGTTTCGAGCGGCAGCGCGCCCGACCCGATCTGGCTGGCGCAGGCGCAGATATCGACGACCCAGTCAGACCCCAGACGAGTCGCCAAAGCGTTTCTGGTGCGTTCAGCCAGTGGCCGCAGATCATCGGGGGTGCGTGTAAAAAACCGCAGCGTCGGCAGGACTTCGGGCAATCGGTCCGGATCGCGATAGAGACGCAATGTGGCTTCCAGCGCCGCCAGCCGCACCTTGTCGAGCCGCACGGCCCGCTTGATAGGGTTTTTCTGGCAGGCGGCGACGAGATCGCGCCGGCCAACGATGAAGCCCGCTTGCGGTCCGCCGAGCAACTTGTCGCCGGAAAAGGTCACGATATCAGCCCCGTCGCGCAGCGCATCCTGCACGGTGCGCTCGCGCACGAGGCCGTAGCGCGACAGATCCACGAGCGTTCCCGAGCCCAAGTCGTCGACGAGACAGATGTTTTTCTCGCGCGCCAACGGTGCGAGCTCCGCCGTCCCCACTTCCTTGGTGAAACCTTCGATCCGGTAGTTCGACGTATGCACCTTCATCAGGGCGGCGGTCGCTGGGCCGACGGCGCCGGCATAATCCTTCATGTGCGTGCGGTTCGTCGTGCCCACCTCGACGAGACGCGTGCCGGCGCGCGCGAAAATCTCCGGAATGCGAAACGCGCCGCCGATTTCGATGAGTTCGCCGCGCGATACGATCGTCTCGCGGCCGGCCGCCAACGTGTTGAGCACCAAGAACACAGCGGCTGCATTGTTGTTGACGACAATCGCATCTTCGGCGCCGGTCAATTCCGTCACGAGACCACGCACGATGTCGTCTCGCTCGCCACGACCGCCGGTCTTTAGGTCGAATTCCAAAGCGGCCGGATGGCGCATGGCGAGGGTGGCGGCAGCGATCGCACTTTCGGGCAGAACGGCGCGGCCGAGGTTGGTGTGCAGGACGGTGCCGGTGAGATTGAAAACGCGGCGCAGTCGCGGTGCATCGGCAGCGTCCAAATGGTGCAAGGTGGCGGCTGCGACTTCCTCCAGGATGAGCACGCGATCGATCGGCGCTGGCGATGCGCCCCGACGCGCCCGCACGCCATCGATTTCAGCCCGCACGGCAGCGAGGGTGGCAGTCTGCCCGAAGCGCGCCACGCAAATACGACCCACCGAACTGCGCAGCACTTCGTCGACAGACGGCAGTGGGCCTGGAGTTCTCGCCATAGGGTTCCCATCCAAAGAGGCCCCGCATGTGAGCCGTGCGCCGCGATGGACGCACGAATCTCCTAGCCCTCACGCGACCCGCACCGCAAGAGAAGTCTCGAGATGTGGTAAGGGTGGGGATGGGCGGTTCACGTCCTGTGTCGGCGATATCGTCCAACGCCTCCCGTCTCTCGGAACATTTCGGATGTCTGTGCTCGACTGGCCGTTGCTCGTGATGCTGCTGACGGCCTTCGGCGCGGCGACTCTGTTGCCCTTCTCGTCGGAATTGGCACTGGTCGCCGCGCTCAAGTCGGGCGCCTCAAACGGGTCGGCCCTCGTCGTTGCCGCAACCATCGGCAACGTCGCTGGGGCTTGTTTCAATTGGTGGATCGGCCGCAATGTACGTCGCTTCGAAGGTCGACGCTGGTTTCCGTTCAATGCCACGACAATTGCGACGGCATCTGAACGATTTCGGCGGTTTGGCTCATGGAGCCTGTTGTTCTCGTGGTTACCGATCGTGGGAGATCCGTTGACGTTCATCGCCGGCGTGTTGCGTGTCCCACTCGTTGCATTTTTACCGCTCGTGGTGATCGGCAAGGGAGGGCGATATCTCGCACTTGCCCTCTCGTTGTGACCGCGCTACCTGTAGTGGTTGACTGGGCCCTGTGCGAGCCGCCTTGCAATCCAGGCTAAAGACCTTCATATTCGACGCTGTCGAACTCGCTATGGTGCGCCCACACGACAGCATCTCCATGCTGACACTGTTAAACACTCCATTGCGTGATTTGATGGCCGCGGGCAATCGTGCTGGCGGCCCTTGCCAGCATTGGAGCAGGTGAATGTCGACTGGCACCGTCAAGTGGTTCAACGCGCAAAAGGGCTATGGTTTCATTCAGCCCGACGAAGGCGGTAATGACGTCTTCGTTCACATCTCTGCTGTCGAGCGCGCCGGTCTGACCGGTCTTCGCGAAGGCCAGAAGATCACGTACGAAATCGAGAAGGGTCGCAACGGTAAAAGTGCTGCGGTGAATCTCAAGGTTTGAGGACGAGCGGTGTCCGGAACCGCATGGGGGCGGACCTGATCAGTCCGCCCCTTG
>JANOKV010000243.1:0-3472 GCA_031419415.1 Hyphomicrobiales bacterium
TTTGATGAACTTGCTATCGGAATGGGCCAGCGCCGGGCCTGCAAAGGCGAGGCTGACGGAGAGGAGCAGATACTTGAGCATGATGGGTTTTCCTTTCGGTGGCTGATTGGATGGTTCGGTCAGTAGGCCTGGGCGGTTGCTACGCCCAGATCGCTCTCGTCACGGGCGGCGCGAAGTCTTTCGATCGAGCGTTCGCCGTACCTCAGAAATAAAACGGGAGTAAGGAGCGTATCGAGCAGGGTCGAACTGATCAGGCCGCCGAAAATGGTAATGGCGACCGGATGCAGGATTTCCTTGCCGGGAGCATCGGCGCCGATCATCAACGGCAACAGCGCCAGACCAGCGGATAGCGCGGTCATTAAAACTGGCGTCAGGCGTTCCAGACTGCCGCGCACGATCATGTCACGGCCGAACCGCTCACCTTCGAGCAGCACCAGGTTGATATAATGACTGACCTTGAGGATTCCGTTGCGGGCGCTGATACCAGCGAGTGTGATAAAGCCGATCATGGTTGCGACAGACAGGGGCTGTCCGGCCAACCAGAGGGCGACGACGCTGCCAATCAGCGCCAAGGGCACGTTGCCCATGATGATGAGCGCCAACACCGCCGACTTATAGCGGCTGTAGAGTACGGTGAAGATGGCCGCGAGCGACACCAGCGACAGAAACGCGATGAGGCGCGAGGCCTCTTCCTGAGCTTGGAATGTGCCCTCGAGCGTCGTGAAGTACCCCTCTGGCATCCGCGCTTCGGCTGCGATTGCGCGCACGGCGGCAATGATCCGCGACATGTCTGAACCGTCGGTGTTGGCCAGCACCACGATGCGCCGCCGCGTATTATCGCGCTGGATCTGGTTGGGACCATCGGTTTCCACAACCGACGCGAAGGCCGATAGCGGGACACGACCCGATGGCGTCTCGATCATCAGATGCGTGAGCCCTGCGGTCGTCCGGTCACGCTCGGCCACCCGCAGAACGACGTCGTGGCGGCGGTTTCCGTCGATCACTTGCGAGACGACGCGACCGTTGAGCATCGACTCCAGTGCCTCCGTCACACTCGCAGGTGTGACGCCGAGCTGGGCCGCCTTATCGTAGTCGACTGAAACCTGAACTTGCGGGATGCGTACTTGCCGCTCCACCTGGAGGTCGACGATCCCAGGAATTTTCTCCAAACGGCTTCGAAATTGTTCGGCAACGGCGCGAAGCGTGTCGAGGTCATCGCCGAAAACCTTGAGCGCGATCTGAGCACGAACGCCCGAAAGCATGTGGTCGAGGCGATGCGAGATCGGTTGTCCGATATTGATGTTGGCCGGCAGCATGGCGAGGCGGGCGCGCATGTCTGCAATGATGGCCTCGCGACCACGCCCCGATGACTTCAGGTCGACATCGATCTCTGCGGAATGCACGCCCTCAGCGTGTTCGTCGAGCTCGGCCCGCCCCGTGCGGCGTCCGACGGTCTTGGTCTCCGGGACCTGCAAGACGAGTCGCTCGGCGATCAGCCCAACGCGGTGCGACTCAGCGAGTGAGATGCCGGGCCGGAACAGCATCGAAATCGTGAGCGTACCTTCATTGAAGGGTGGGAGGAAGGAGCGCGGCAGAAAGGCTACGCTCGTCGCTGCGACCGCAACGGCGACAACGACTGCCGATATGATGAAGCTCTGCTGCCCGAACGCCCACCCGAGGAGGCGGCGATTTCCGGCTTTGAGCCAGCGCACCAGCCAGCTGTCATGTTCTGCGTGCGCACGTGTGTTACGCAAGAGGTAGTAGCACAGCACCGGCGTCACCGTGATCGAGGTGATGAGGCTGGCCAGGATCGAAACGATGTAGGCGATGCCGAGGGGCGCGAACAGGCGGCCTTCGATCCCTGACAGTGCGAATAGCGGCACGAACACCAGCACGATGATGGCTGTCGCATAGATGATGCCCGATCGCACCTCCTGCGAGGCTCGTGCAATAACCACCAGAGAGGCCTCGGGCACGGCTTTGGCCTGATTTTCGCGCAGGCGCCGGAAGACGTTTTCGACGTCCACGACGGCATCGTCGACGAGTTCGCCGATGGCGATGGCGAGGCCACCGAGCGTCATCGTGTTGATCGTCAGGCCGAACAACTGGAAGACGATCACGGTAATCAGGATCGAGATCGGGATAGCCGTCAGCGAAATGGCGGTCGTGCGCCAGTTGAGCAAGAACAAGAACAGCACGATGGCGACGACGACGAGCGCCTCGACCAGCACCCGCAAGACATTGTCGACCGAGACCTTGATGAAGTCCGCCTGCCGGAACAGCACGGACGTGGTGATATCCTTGGGCGTGACGCGCCTCAGGTCGGCGAGCGCGGCCTCGACCTCTTGGGTCAACTTCAGCGTATCGCCACTCGGCTGCTTCTGGATCGAAAGGATCACAGCCGGACGGCCCATATATCCCGCATCGCCACGCTTGACCCGCGCACCGAAATCCACCTCGGCCACCTGCGAAAGGCGCACCGAAATACCGTTCCGATGGACAACAGGCAGATTGCGCAGATCGTCGATCCGCGTGGTCCGGCCGATATTCCGGATGAGGTATTCGCGCGCGTGCTGGTCGACGAAGCCGCCGGCGGCGTTGGACCCGAACTGGCGCAGTGCAGTCTCGATTTCGATGCGCGGCACATTCAGCGCAGTCATCTGCGCGAGATTGAGCGTAACGCGATACTGGCGCACCTCGCCGCCGATCGGGATGACCTGGGCGACCCCGGGAATAGTCAAAAGGCGTGGACGGACGACCCAATCGGCAAGCTCACGCAACTCCATCGGGCTTGCCGATTCGCTCGCCATAGCGACCAGCATGATCTCGCCCATGATCGAGGTCACCGGAGCCATCTGCGGCGTCACTCCGCGCGGCAGCTGCTCGCGGACGATATTGAGGCGCTCGGTGACCTGTTGGCGGTTCAGGTAGACGTTAGTTCCCCAATCGAATTCGATATAGACGATCGACAGGCCGACACCCGAGACCGACCGGACGCGCGTGACGCCGGGCATGCCGTTCATTGTCGTTTCGATGGGAAACGTGACGAGCGTCTCGACCTCTTCCGGCGCCAAGCCTTCGGCCTCGGTCATTAGCGTAACCGTGGGACGGTTGAGATCGGGAAACACATCGACAGGCAGCGAGCGCATCGTCAGCGCGCCATAGATCACCAGGATTGCCGCTGTCGCCAGAACGAACAGGCGATTGCGCAAGCTGCCACTGACCAGGATATTGAACATCGCGAGCGGTCTCCTGGTCAGCGGACCTGATTGAGAAGTGTCACGCCGTCAGTCACGATGCGCAGGTCTTCCTTCAAGCCGGCTGTCACGACAACCGAGTTTCCATCGAGCGGCTCGACCTTCACCGTCTGCGGCTCGAAACGTTCGGCCTCCGTTTTGATCCAAACGATAGGCAAGCCGGTCTGGCCTCGAACGATGGCCGACGTTGGCACGATGAACCCCTCGACCTGCAT